>NZ_JBHVZA010000033.1:56838-75648 GCF_042880275.1 Streptomyces sp. NPDC058308 | reverse complement strand
CCGGCCCCGGGGGCCCCCCGCGGGCCCCCCGCCCCGCGGCCCGGGGCGGGCGCCGCCCCCCCCCCCCCGGGCCTCCGCGCGTCTACTGGGTGAACCCGGGGCGACCGGGCCCGATTTCAGCTCGGGTTGTTGGGCCGCAGCGTCCAGACCACCGTCATCTCGCCGGTGACGGCGCCGTCCTCGCGCTGGATCTCGATGGCGACCGGGAACTCGGGACGCTTGCCCGCGTCCAGTTCGGCGATCACGTCGGCGACCGGGCGGCCGAGGGTCGCCGTGGCCGTGACGGGCCCCATCGCCAGCTTCTTGTACGCGATCTCCGCGCTGACGGCGAGCGGCACGGCCCGCGAGAGCTCCGCCCCGAACGCGGCGAGGACGATGGCGCCGCTCGCGGACTCGCCCAGCGTGAACATGGCGCCGGCGTGCGGGCCGCCGACGTGGTTGTGGTACTCACCCTGGTCGGGCAGGGCCACCACGGCCCTGTCGGGCGTGGTCTCCCGGAACTCGAGGTTCAGGGTCCTGGCCATCGGAACCGTGGCGGCGAGCATCTCGCCGATCGACATCTGGTCTGCGCTCATGCGGTGATGTTACCCACGGGTAGCGTTTCTTGACCAGGACCTGTCTCAGCTGCTGACCAGGACCTGTGTCGGCTGTTGACCAGCTCCTGTCTTGGCGTGGATCACCGTCACCTATCGTTGACGCCCATGTGGCAAGGAGCGCAGCCGCCCGGGGGCGAGCAGAACCAGCAGGGCCAGGGCCAGAACTACGGCCAAAGCCAGGGCCAGAACCCGTACCGGCAGCCCGGGTACCAGCAGCCCAACCCGTACGGGCAGCAGGCCCCATGGAACGCGCCGACCATGCCCGGCGGCCCGCACGGCGCCCCGCCCGAACCTCCGCGCGGCGGCAACGGCAACCGCACCAAGCTGATCGCCCTCGTCGCGGCAGGCGCGGTCGTGGTGGCCGCGGGCGTCACCGGCGCTCTGCTCCTCGGCGGCGACAAGGACGACGCCGCGAAGCCCGACCCGACCGGGACCGCGGCCGTCTCGCCGGCCCCGAGCGGCTCCGAGAACGACGCCAATCCCCGTACCGGCGACGGCATGCCCGAACCGGCCGTGGCCGGCTGGAAGGTGGTCGTCAACCCCAAGCTCGGCCTCGCGTTCGACGTGCCCGCCGAGTGGTCCCTGGAGTCGCGGGACTGGGCGGGCGGAGTCGTGGAGAACGAGGACGCCGAGGACGAGTCGGCGGAGTTCCTCGCCGCCTACGCCGCCCCCGCCTACTTCAAGGAGAAGTGGTGCGGCAGCGACGAGGACCGGGACGGCACGAAGGACTACCGGCAGCTGGCGGCCGCGGGCACCCGGGGCAACCGCGGCACCAAGAGCACCGAGGCGGCCGCGCGGCACGACGCGACCAACTGGGTCTACGGCGTGTACACGCAGCCGGACAGGAAGACGGTCACCACCGGGCCGACCAAGACGTACACCACGAAGTCGGGCATCAAGGGCAGCCTGGTGAGCGCGAGTTCGTCCGGCGTCGAGAAGCAGGGCAAGTGCGACTCGGACGGCAAGGCGACGGTGTTCGCCTTCAAGGACTCCGGGGGGAAGTTCGTGTCCTGGTCCTTCCACGGCGCCAAGGGCGTCAAGGACGAACTTCCGGACGCCACCGTGCGCAAGATGCTCTCGACGGTGCGCGAGTACAAGGCTTCCGAGAACTGAGCGGGGCGCCGGCCGGGGCGGTTGTGATCGTGCGGGACCGGCACCCGTATCGTGTCCCGCCATGTGGCCAGGACAGCAGCCGCCCGGGGGCGAGCAGAACCCGCAGGACCAGAGTCAGAACCCGTACCAGCAGCCGGGATACCAGCAGCCGAACCCGTATCAGCAGCCGGGATACCAACAGTCGGGGTACCAGCAGCCCGTGGCCGGGCCGGGGGGACAGTGGAGCGCCCCGACCGTGCCGACGGGCGCACCGCAGGCCCCGGGCGGCAGCGGTGACGGGGGCCGGGGCGGCAAGGACAGGACCAAGGTCATCGCGCTGGTGACGGCCGCCGCCGTGGTCGTGGCAGCCGGGGTGACCGGCTTCCTGCTGTTCGGCGGCGAGGACGACGGGGACTCCAAGGCCGACTCCCCCGCCCGGGCGGGCGACCGCAAGCCGGCCCCGACCGCGGACGGCGGCAGCGCCGACGGTGACAGCGCCGACGGTGACAGCGGGCGCGGCACCGACGGCGACCCGAAGCCGACCGTCAAGGGCTGGCACGTCGTGGTGAACCCGAAGTGGGGCACCGCCTTCGACGTGCCGCCGGAGTGGGAGGTGCAGAACCCCGGCTCGGCGATCGCCTTCGAGGACATCAAGACCGGCAAGCCGCTGATGACCATGTCGGCCCCGGCGTACCTGCGGCCCAAGTGGTGCGTGGCCGACGAGAACAAGGACGGCAGGACCGAGGACCACGAGCTTGCCGCCGTGGGCACCAAGGGCGCCAAGGGCGCGAAGAACAGCGACGAGGTCGCGGTCAACCAGGTCGGCTGGTGGGTCTACGGCGGCTACACCCAGCCGGACAAGAAGAGCTTCACGAACGACGACAAGGCCCAGCCCTACACCACCACGTCCGGCATCAAGGGCAGCATCGCCCGGGCCAGGTCCAAGAACACGCCCCAGCGGGGCAAGTGCGCCACCGACGGGAAGGCGATCACCTTCGGCTTCAAGAATTCCGCCGGTGAGTACGTGTCGTGGAGCCTCTACGGCGCCACGGGCGTGGCGGACGAGCTGCCCGAGAAGACGGTGATGAAGATCCTCAGCACGGTCCGCACGTACGGAGAGCCGACGAACTCCTGACCCGGCTCGCCCGCGTCGCGTACTGATGAGTCGAGTTACTGGTGAAAAGTGCGGCTGCCCCGTGAAGAACAGCGCTGTTTGACCGGGGATATCCCGTTACGTCGGTCGCGCAGACGGCGCCGCGGGTGATCGGCCGTGGCACGCCGCCCCGTGGCCCATCTATGGTTACTGGCCATGTGGCCAGAACAGCAGCCGCCCGGGGGCGAGCAGAACCCGCAGGACCAGAGTCAGAACCCGTACCAGCAGCCGGGGTACCAGCAGCCGAACCCGTATCAGCAGCCGGGATACCAGCAGTCGGGGTACCAGCAGCAGCAACCGGGATATCAGCAGCAGCCTGCGGGGGGCTACCAGCAGCCGCAGTCGGGCGGCTTCTCGCAGCCCGAGCAGCCGCAGTGGGCGGCCCCGACACCCCCGCCCGTGCCGCCACAGAATGGCGGCGGTCAGGGCGGTGGCAGCGGCAACAAGACGAAGATCACCGCCATCGTGGCCGCGCTCGCCGTGGTGGCGGCCGCCGGTGTCACCGGCTTCCTGATCCTCGGCGGTGACAAGGACGACGAGGCGGGTCCGGCGAAGCCGTCCGCCTCGAAGTCCGCCACCAAGAAGCCGAGCCCCAAGCCCAGCGACGACGGGAACGCGCGCGGCGAGGGCGGCGAGGACAAGCCGACGATCGACGGCTGGCAGGTCGTCGTGAACCCCAAGTGGGGCACCGCCTTCGACGTGCCGGCCGACTGGAAGGTCGAGTCGCCGGACACCCTCCTCGGTTTCGACGACCGCAAGGAGGACGGCGCGAAGTCGATCATCATCATGTCCTCGCCCGCTGTCTACAAAGAGAAGTGGTGCACGTCCGACGACGACAAGGACGGCGAGTCCGACGACACGTCGCTCGCCGCGGTCGGCACGAAGGGCCAGAACGGCGCCAAGAACACCAAGGACATCGCACGCAACGACTCGGCCTGGTGGGTCTTCGGCGGCTACACCGAGCAGACCAAGGCCGACAAGAAGAAGATCAAGATCAGCAAGGTCGAGGACTACACCACCACGTCCGGCATCAAGGGCAGCCTCGCGACGTCGACGACGTCCGGCGCCGCCACCTCGGCCAAGTGCGACTCCGAGGGCAAGGCCACCACGTTCGGCTTCAAGAACGAGGCCGGTGAGTACGTGGCCTGGACCCTGTACGGCGCCAAGGGCGTCAAGGAGGAAGTCTCCGACGCCACGGTGAAGAAGATCCTGAGCACGGTCCGGTGGAGCGAGGCGGCGACCGAAGAGTCCTGAGCCCCGAGGCCCCGGAGCGGGGGGTGGCGTCCGCGAAGACCGTGTCGCGCGGGGCCACCGAGCCATCACCCGATGGAGAAGGCGCCGTCGGGCGGCTCGGGTGAGGCCACCGCGTCCTCGTCGCGCACCGGCCGCGCGTCCCCGATGAGGCGCCGCAGCGCGTCGCCGTGCTCGACCCGGGCGGGAAAGGCGTCGGACGCGGTGCGGCGGGCCAGCACTCCGACGTCGATGGGACCGTGCGCGGCTATCAGTACCGCGTTCCCGAAGCGGCGCCCGCGCAGCACGGACGGCTCGGCGATCAGCGCGAGCTCCGTGAACACCTGGGCGAACGTGGCCAGTTGGGAGCGGAGGAACGTGAAGGGCGCGCCGTCGGCGAGGTTCGCGATGTAGTACCCGCCCGGGCGCAGCACCCGGTCGGCGGCCCGCGCGTACGCGAGTGTGGTGAGGTGCGCGGGGACGCGGGAGCCGCCGAAGACATCGGCGACGACGACGTCCGCGCTGTCGCCCGGCGCGGCCTCCAGCCACTCACGGGCGTCCGCACCGTGCACGCCGACCCCGCTCCCCTCGGCCAGCGGCAGCTGCTCCGCGACCAGTCGCAGCAGCCCCCGGTCCGCCTCGACCACCTGCTGCCGGGAGCCGGGCCGGGTGGCGGCGAGATAGCGGGGCAGGGTGAGTGCTCCCCCGCCGAGGTGGAGGACGTCGAGGGGGTCACCGGGTTCGGCCATCGCGTCCAGGACGTGGGCGAGCCTGCGCGCGTACTCGAACTCCAGGTGCGTGGGTTCGTCCAGGTCGACGTACGACTGGGGAGCGCCGTCGACCGTGAGCAGCCAGGCCCGCGGCCGGTCGACGTCGGGCATGAGCTTGGCGGTGCCGTGATCGACCTCCCTGATCACCGAAACCGCCTCGTCCCCACCGGCGGCATCCGCCCCGGCCCCGCCCTCGAACTCATCCGCGTCCACGGCGTCCATTGTGCCGGGTCCGGCGGGTCACAGCGGCGGCTCAGCGGTAGAACCGCGTGAACCCCCGCAGGATCTCCCGGCCGTCGGTCCGGTATTCCAGATGGGCCTGGGAGCCGGTCAGGCGGCCGTCGGCCGAGCGGAGGAACTCCACGGGCGCCTGCTCGGAGCGGCCGATGACGCGGAAGCCCGCAGGGGCCTCGCGCAGGTACAGGGTGTGCCGCTGGAAGAGCGTCACGGTCGGCCGGACGTAGGCGAAGAGTGGCTCCCCGGTGTCGACATGGACCTCGCTGCGCCCGACTCGCTGGGGTCCCGGGGAGAGGTGGCCACCCGCGGCGACGGCGAGGATCTGCATGCCGCCGCAGATTCCGAGGACGGGGACGTCGGTGTTCCCGATGAGGTCGATGAGGGGCCCGTAGTGGTCGAGTTCGTGGGCGCGGACCTTCGTGCCGCTCAGCACGATCGCCTGGTAGCGGCCGGAGAGCCGGGGCGGCAGGGAAGCCGTGTCCACCGCGGCTGTGGAGGACCCCAAGTCCTCCAGGCGGGCACGCAGTTGCGGCAGCGAGAGTGTTCCGTTGTCGACGACGAGGACGTGGGGACGGAGCACGGGTCCGGCCTCCTCAGGCTCCGGTGGCGGGAGTTCTGGCGACGAGGGTTCCCGTACGGGCGGTGAGCAGGGCGGTGACGGTGTCGTCGCCGATGACGACGCGCCGCACGCCCTGGTCCAGGGCCTCGCACGCGGCGCGCAGCTTCTTCCGCATCCCGCCGGTGGCGACGGTGTCGCGGAGGCCGATCGCGGTCTCTTCGGGGACGCGGCGCACCGGCTTCCCGTCGACGATCAGATGGGGGACGTCGGTGACGAGCACCAGGTCCCGGGCTCCGACGGCGCCGGCGACCGCGGCCGCCGCCCGGTCGGCGTCGGTGTTGACCTCCTGGCCGGCCGCGTTGCGTGCCAGCGGGGTCACGACGCGGACGTGGCCCGGCCGTGCGGGCTCCAGCCGCGCCGTGCGCACGGCGCCGGGCGGGCCGACGAGGTTGTCCAGTTCGACGAGCCGCGTGCCCTGCCACCACAGGCGTTCGGCCGGCCCCGCGCTGATCAGTCCGTCGCTGCCGAGCAGCCGCTCCGCGGTGACATCACGCTCTGCGAGCCGTTCGAGAATGGTGTCGCCCAGCTCCGAGCTGACGGTCTTGATGTCGTCGAGGACCTCGGGGGTGGTCCAGCGGCTCCGGTTTCCGTAGCGGTCGCGCAGCATCGCGGACGGACGGCCGTGACGGGGGTCGAGCCGCCGCAGCGGCCGGGACCAGCCGTGGACGAGGATCAGTGGCCGTTGTCCTGCCTGCCGGGCCAGATCGTCCCACCAGTGGTCGTCGAGTGCTTCGAGGCAGCTGCCGCCGAGTTTGACGACGGCTGTCGGCGCCCGGAGCGGCGCGGTGCTCATGCGGGCATCACCGGCCGCATCGTCAGACCCGTCTCCTCGGGGAGCCCGAAGCGCCGGTTGGCGGCCTGCACCGCCTGGCCCGCGGCGCCCTTGACGAGATTGTCGAGAGCGGCGAGGACGACGACGCGTCCCCCGTCCTCGTCGGCGAGGGCGGTCACATCGCAGAAGTTGGAGCCGAGAACCGCCTGCGGGTCGGGCACCGGGATCCGCGTCTCGGTGTGCCGCCGCGCGCGGACGAACGGGTGCCCCTTGTAGAAGCGGACGTACGCGCGTTGCAGCTCGCGTTGGCCGACCACCTGGTCCGTGAACACGTAGATGCTCGCGAGCAGCCCCCGCACGCTGGGGACGCCGTAGGCCGACATGCTCAACGACTCGATCGAACCGGGCCTGGTCCGCCGCAGGAAATCGGTGACCTCTGCGGCGTGCCGGTGACCGGTCGGGGCGTACGGTGTGATGGCGCCGCTGCGCAGCGGATGCAGAGCGGCGGTGCGCAGCCGCAGGCCACTGCCGCTGGACCCGCTCTTGGCGTCCACGAGCACCTTCTTCAACGGAAGGCCCAGGCCGAGGGCGAGCGGTGCCAGGCCCAGCGTGATCGCCGTCGCGTGACAGCCGGGGAGCGAGATCAGCGCGGCGTCCGCCAGCTGATCGCCGACCAGCTCCGGGGCCCCGTACACGAAGCGGCGCAGGAGGTCCGCGCGGCGCTCCACTGCCGGATACCAGCGGTCGTGGAGTTCCGGGGTGCGGATGCGGAAGGCGCCGCTGAGGTCGATCACGGCCGGAATCCGGTCGGCGAGCAGGGCGGCGAGGTCCGCCGAGACCGGGGCCGGGGTGGCCAGGAAGACGACGTCGAGCCGTCCGGTGGTGGCCTCGGTGACGTGCCGCACGGTCAGGGCCGGTTCCCGCAGCCCGGGGTGCAGCTCGCCGATGTGCCTCCCCGCGCTCGCGGAGCCGCCGAGGAAGGTCAGTTCCAGCTCGGGGTGGGGCGTGAGCAGCCTGATGAGCTCCCCGCCGACGAGTCCGGAGGCTCCGACGACTCCCGCACGGATCATGTGAGGGCCTCTCGTACGCTGCGGGCGACGGCCTCGGGGATATCGGTTCCGCTCGTCGTGGCCAGGGCCCGGAAGGCGGGGGCGTGGTTGACCTCGTTGACCAGGTAACCGTCGGGGGTGCGGAAGAGATCTACTCCGTAGATCCCGGGCCCCAGCGCGCGCACCACACCGTCGAGGACCTTGCGCAGTTCCGGGTCGCGGGCCGTGGCCCGGCACCGGCCGCCCAGCGCCGCGTTGGTGCGCCACTCGGTGGGTTCGGCGGTGAACTCGGCGGCGCCGAGCAGCTCGTCTCCCCCGACCAGACAGCGTACGGATGTCCCGCCCACATATGGCTCCACCAGGCACGCTTGCTCGAAGGCGTGCCCGAGGTCCTCGACGTAGTCGTACACGGAAGGGGCGGTGTCGGCGTCCCGGAGCAGGGTGACCCTTCGGCCCATGCCGCCGAAGACGGGCTTGAGGACCAGGGGCAGTGGCAGTTCCCGCAGACAGCACTCGAAGTCCGCGCGGGAGAGCACGAGGCGGAAGTCCGGGACAGGGAGTCCGGCCGCGCGCAGCACGGTCCGCAGGGTGGCCTTGTTCTGACAGGTGTGGATGGCGTCGGCGGTGTTCAGGGTGCGGACCCCGGCGGCCTCGGCGAGCGTGGCGATGAGGCCGCCACGGGTGTAGCTGCGGCTGCGCACCAGGAGTCCGTCGTCGCCCGCGAGCGCGGGGAGGTCCGGGTGGCCGAGGCACATCGACTCGTCGTTGACCCACCGCAGGCGCAGCCCGAGTGCCGGGGCTGCGGCGATCAGCCGCCGTTCCTCCCAGCCGATCCGGTCCGCGGCCACCGCGACGGTCGGCGGCACGTCACTGGCCCCAGTCGCTGAGCCGCGTCTCGACCATGCGCAGCGCCATGCGGCCGTCGGCGACTTCCTCGATGCGCAGGGTGAGCATGCACTCGGGGCAGACGAGGGTCTCTCCGGTGACCATGGTCGGCGCGGTCAGGTTCGTCTCGCACTCGGGGCAGGTACCGGCGAGCGTAGAGGGCGTCATGCGGAACCTCCGGTGATCGTGTCGGGACCAGGTCGTCGCGTGGGGGTCAAGTGGGGGCGCGGCGATCAAGTCGTCGCGTGGGGATCACGCCGCCGCGAAGGCCACGGCGGCCGTGCGGATCGCGTCCCGGTCGAGCAGCGGGTTGCCCGCCCGTCGCTGCCTTTCCACGAGCCAGGAGGTGAAGGCGCCGACGTCCACGTCGATGTCCGTGTCGGCCAGCGCCCAGGCGATCAGGCCAGGAGTGAGACGGCTGCGGACGCTCAACCGGCGGGTATTGCCGACGAGTTCGGCGGGCAGCGTCTCGTACGCCTCCGGATTGCTGAGCTGGCCCGTCAGTTCGTAGGCGTACGAGTGACGGGTGGTCGGCCCGGGCTGAAAGGCCTCGCCCAGACCGGAGCCCTTCAGCGCGATGCGGGAGAGCGCGGTGAGGTGACTCAGGTCGAAGCGGGCGTCCCCGTGCAGGACGCGCAGGGCGGTGAGCAGTTCGGCCAGGGGAGTGTTGCCGCCGCGCTCCCCGATGCCGCCGACGGTCGCGGAGATCCACCGCGCGCCGGCCCGGACGGCGGCGAGGGAGTTGGCGACGGCCATGCCCAGCATGTTGTGCGAGTGGACCTCGACCTCGGAGCCCTCGATCGCCGCGAGTGGTGCGACCGTCTCCTCCATCTGCCAGGGCGAGAGACAGGCGACGGTCTCGGCGAGCCGGAAGCGGTCCGCCCCGGCCGAGAAACCGGCGGTGACGTACGGGACGAGCCGGTCGGCGGGGGTCCGCGCGCCGTCCTCTCCGCTGAAGGTGACGTGAAATCCACGTTCCTTGGCCTGGGAGATCGCCGAACGCGCCAGCACCTGGAGGAACTTGAGGCTGGTCGAGCCGAGTTTCATCCCGGCGTGCGACGCGGACGTGGGAATGGAGCACATGATGTGCCGCACGCCCAGCCGCTCGGCCTCCTTCAGGGCGTGGCCGACCTGGCGGCGGTCGCGTACGACGACGAGCGTCATGCAGCGTTCGGGCCCCACGCTCTCGTGGGTGGCGAGGACGAGATCCGCGTCCTTGGTACCCGGGCCCGAGACCATGCCCACCTCGACCAGCTCGACTCCGGTCGCGACCAGGAGGCCCGCGATGGCCGCGGCGTCCTTGGGGCCGAACTCCACGCCCGCCATGTGCGCCGAGTCCCGCAGTGTGGCGTCGGATATGTGAGGAGGCCTCGGCGCGCTGCCCTGCGATCCCATTGCCACGTGCTCCACCCTTCGGGCCGTCTGCGGTCACGTGCTCGCGGTCGCCCGCTCAGTCCATGTCCATGTCCATGAACGACTCCAAGCCGAGGGTGAGCCCGGGGGCCGAACCGACGCGGCGTACGCCGAGCAGGAAGCCGGGCGTGAAGCAGGCGCGATCCGTGGAGTCGTGCCGGATCGTCAGGGTCTCGCCCGTGCCACCGAAAATGACCTCCTGATGGGCCACGAACCCGCGCGCCCGCACGGCGTGCACCGGCACCCCCTCGACGTCCGCGCCACGGGCACCGGCGAGGGCCGTGGTCGTGGCGTCCGGCTGACCGGCGCCGCCCGCCCCGCGGCGCGCCTCGGCGATGAGCCTGGCGGTGCGCACGGCGGCTCCACCGGGGGCATCGGCTTTGCCGGGGTGATGCATCTCGGACTCGACGGCCCTGACCACCTCGCGCCCCATCCGGCCCGCGGCGCCGATCACTCCGACCCGGATCGCGGTCATCCGCTCCTCGCTCCTCCCGGAACGACGGTCCGTACGTGGCCGCACGGGCCGGTGCTCTCGCCACCGATTCGCTCACGGAAAGCTGCCCGCCGTCGACCGAGATCATCCGATGCACCGGGGGCACCGCCGGAACAATGGCGGAAAAGGGCCGGGGCTTGCCGGGTACGCCTTCGCCGACGGCCTGACCCTCGCGGCCCCGCAGCCCGCCCTGGTCCGCGCGGAGCCCCGCGACGCCCCTCCGCCGGATGGACCAAGCGATCGATTTGATCGTTCCCGGGGCGGGTAGCCGGGCGACATGGCCACCGACAGCACCGCATCCCCCAGCGGCTACGCGCAGCCCGTCATCGACGTGCAGGCTCTCGCGGAGTTGCTCGACGGCGAATACGCCGAGGTCCGAAGCCTGGTCCGCGCCAACCTGACGAAACACGCGGGCGTACTGGACGACGCGGAACAGCTCGGCTTCGACGCGTTCCGCGAGCGCGTGCGGGAACTGGTCGTCGAGATGGCGGCGACGGGCCAGACCGGCATGGGCTTTCCGAAGGAGTACGGAGGGGGCGGCGACGTCGGCGCTTCGATCGCCGCGTTCGAGACGCTCGCCTTCGGCGATCTGTCGGTCCTGGTCAAAGTCGGCGTGCAGTTCGGGCTCTTCGGTGGTGCGATCCTGCACCTGGGCACGGAGCGCCACCACGAGGCCCATCTGCCGCGTCTGATCACCGGGGAGCTGATGGGCTGCTTCGCGATGACCGAGACCGGACACGGCTCCAACGTCCAGGCGCTCGGCACCGTGGCCCGGTACGACGCCGACAGCCGTGAGTTCGTCATCACCACCGGCGACGACCAGGCACGCAAGGACTACATCGGCAACGCGGCCCGGCACGCCGAGCTGGCGGTCGTCTTCGCCCAACTGGAGGTGGCCGGGGAACACGAGGGCGTGCACGCGTTCGTCGTACCGATCCGCGTGCACGGTGAGGTGGCCCCCGGCGTCCGGATCGAGGACGACGGCCGCAAGATGGGCCTCAACGGCGTGGACAACGGCCGCATCTGGTTCGACGGCGTACGCGTGCCGCGCGAGGCACTGCTCAACCGGTTCGCGGACGTCACTCCCGAGGGCGTGTACGAGAGCCCGATCGATCATCCGGACCGCCGCTTCTTCACGATGCTCGGCACGCTGGTGCAGGGGCGGGTCAGCGTGGCCGGTGGCGCCATCAACGCCAGCAAGGTCGCACTGGCCATCGCGACCAAATACGCCGTGCGCCGCCGGCAGTTCCAGGCGGCCTCGGACCACGAGGAGCAGGTGCTCCTCGACTACGGCATGCACCAGCGCCGGCTGCTCCCGCTCATCGCGCGCACCTACGCGCTGCACTTCGCCCAGGACGTCGTACGCACGCAGTTGCACGAGGTCTTCTCGGGGACCGATGACGACGAACTCGCCCGACGTGAGCTGGAAGCACGGGCCGCGGGCACCAAGGCGCTCGGCACCTGGCACGCCACGCGCACGATCCAGGAGTGCCGCGAGGCGTGCGGGGGCGCCGGATACCTCGCCGTCAACCGGTTCGCCGCCCTGAAGGCCGACAGCGACGTCTTCGCGACGTTCGAGGGCGACAACCACGTGCTGCTCCAGCTGGTGGCGAAGGGCCTGCTCACCCACTACGCGAGCGCGTTCGAGGATCTGGACCAGCTCGGCATGGTCCGGTACGTCACCAGCCTGGCCGTCGAGACGGTCATCGAGAAGACCTCGGCCCACAAACTCCTGGAGCGGGTGCGCGACCTGCTGCCCGGCGGCGACGAGTGGGACCAGGATGCGGGCCTCCTCGACTCGGAGTACCAGCTCGCGATGGTCCGCTTCCGCGAGGAGCACATGCTCGCCGGTGTGGCGCGCCGCCTCAAGCGGGGGATGGGTCAGGAGTCCCATCCCGGTGCCGTCTTCTCGCAGGTCCAGGACCACGTCATCGCGGTGGCCCACGCGCACGTCGAGCGGCTGGTCCTCGAGGCGTTCGTCGACAAGGTGCGGCAGCTGCCCGACGGCGACAACAAGGTCGCGCTGGGACTCCTGTGCGACCTCTTCGCCCTCTCCACGATCGAGGCGGACCGCGCCTGGTTCATGGAGCACGGCCGCCTGACCGTCCAGCGTTCCAAGGCGATCCGCCGCGAGGTGAACGACCTGTGCCGCAAGGTCCGGCCGATCGCGGCCGACCTCGTCGACGCCTGGGGCATCCCGCCGCGGCTGCTGCGCTCGCCCGACCTGGTGGGATGACGCCCGGGTCCGTGTGCACACGGTGAGCGCGGGCAGGGCCGGACCTCGGCCCTGCCCGCATTCACCGCCGTCCACTCAGGTCAAGTCAGGTCAGGTCAGGTCAGGTCAGGTCAGGTCAGGTCAGGTCAGGTCAGAGCAGAGCAGATCAACTCAGCTCAAGATCTCGACGTACCCATCGGTCCCGTGCACGCGGATCCGCTGCCCGTCCCTGATCTGCCGGGTGGCCCCCGCCACGCCCACGACGGCAGGCAGCCCGTACTCCCTGGCGATCACCGCGCCATGGGTCATCAGGCCGCCCACCTCGGTCACCAGGCCCGCGATGCCGACGAACAGCGGCGACCAGCTGGGGTCCGTGAAGGTCGTGACCAGGATGTCGCCCGCTTCGAGGTCGGCCTCCGCGATGTCGAGGATGACGCGGGCCCGTCCCTCGACGGTCCCGGCGGAGACGGGCAGGCCGATCAGGGCGCCGGCCGGCGCGTCGTCGCGCCGGTACGCCCCGGTGACGGCCTCGCCGTCCGAGGTGAGCACCCGGGGCGGCGTGAGCGCGTGGTACGAGCGGAAGTCGTCCTTGCGCCGCCGGATGAGCCGCTCGTCCACCTGATGTGTGCGCACGGCGTCGTGGAGTTCCTGGAACGTGAGGTAGAAGATGTCCTCCTTATCGACGAGCACATCGGCCCGCACCAGGCGTTCGGCCTCCGCCAGCAGGGCCTGCTTGTAGACGAAATAGCGGCTGACGATGCCGTACTTCGGGTACTCCCGGTACCCGATGAAGGTCCTGACCCGGTCGATCATCCGCTTGGTCTCTTCGGCCTTCCGTTCCCCGTCCGGCAGGGCACGCAGGCGCGACAGCACCTCCTCTTCCTTTGCCTGCGCCTTCTGCCGCCCTCGCTCGAAGCGCAGCGCGGCGGCGCCCGGCTCGAAGTTCCTGACGTTGTCGAGGATCACGGGTACGAGCGTGGCGGGGCGCTCGCGCCAGCGTGGCCGCGTGATGTCGATCTCGCCGACGCAGCGCACGCCGTACCGGTCGAGGTAGGCCTCGATGGCGTCGCGCGCCTCGGCGCCGCCCTCGACCTTCGCCAGCTCGTCGAGGAAGTCCTCGCCCTCGACACCCTGCAGGAACGCCACGACCTCCGGATGCGCCCGGACCACGTCCGCGACGTCGAGCAGCGCGAGGCCCATCTCCGACGTGATGTTGTCCGGGGCGGACAGGGTCAGCGTGTCGGCCGCGTTCTTCTCGCCGAGCCACTCCTGCAGCTTGTCGTTGAGCCACCACGTGGCCTCCATCCCCGCCATGAGCGCCTGAAAGCTCAACGGGTCGCTGAGGACGCGCTTGTGCTCCTCGAACGCCTCCAGGAGGAAGTCGAACAGGGCCGGTCCGGACTTCGTCCGGATGTCGCGTTCCAGTGCGGCGACGGAGGCCTCGCTGCGCTCGATCAGCTCGGTGACGACGGCCGGATCGGTCTCGACCGGGGCGGGCGGCCCGCCGGCCGGTGGACCGCCGGGCACCTCGTCCGGGAGCGAGGGGACGAAGTCGCCGCGGTCGATGACGGTCTCCAGCGCGTCCCTGGTGAGCGGATCGCCCTTGCCCATGAGGTCCAGGAGAGCGGCGCGGCTCGTGGGCGAGGCGAGGCGCCGGGTGACGTCGACGAACAGCCGTCCCCCGGCCTCGTGCATCGCCACCATGGCCGTCAGCTGCCACATGGAGTAGCCCAGGGGCCTCATGGGGTCGGTCATCATCTGCTGGTGGCCGACGGAGACGTAGACGTGATTGTCCTGGTCAGGGGCGTCCGGGAGGGGGAAGAGCGTGGTGATGGGGCGGCTCTGGACGATCTGGAAGCCGTCGTCGGCCAGGCACCATTCGATGTCCTGCGGACGGCCGAAGTGCGCCTCGATCCGCCGTCCGAGCCGCACGAGCTCCTCAGCCTGCGCGTCCGTCAGGGCGGGCTGCTCCTGTTGCCCCGGGCCGAGGGTCACTTCCCGCGTGCCCCCGGCGGGCAGCGCGTGCACGGCACGCTCCTTGGCGGCGATCGTCCGCTCCACGACCCGGCCGTCCCGCACCTTGAAGACGTCGGGGTTCACCAGGCCGGATACGAGGGCCTCGCCGAGGCCGAAACCGGCGTCCACGGTGGACACCTTCCGGTCGCCCGTGACGGGGTCGGCGGTGAACAGGATGCCGGACGCGTGCGGGAGGACCATGCGCTGCACGACCACGGCCATGTGGACCGTGCGGTGGTCGACGCCGTTGCGCCGGCGGTAGGTCACGGCGCGCTCGGTGAACACCGAGGCCCAGCACCGGCTGATGTGCCGGACGATCTCCGCAGGGCCGATGACGTTGAGGTACGTGTCCTGCTGGCCGGCGAACGAGGCCGTCGGCTGGTCCTCCGCCGTCGCGCTGGACCGTACGGCGTAGGCGGCGTCCTCGCCGAACCGGCCGAGCGCGCGGGTGATCTCCGCCGTGAGATCGGCCGGGACGGCGATCTCCTCGATGGTCCGGCGGATCTCCGCGCTGAGCGTACGGGTCGCCTCCCGGTCGTCCGGGCCCAGGCGTGCGAGCCGGTCGAGCTGCTCGCCGAGGGACGGCGCGTCGGCGACGATCCGCCGGAAGGCGTCGGTCGTCACGCAGAAACCGGTCGGTACGCGGACACCCTCGATCCGTGACAGCGCGCCCAGGTGCGCGCCCTTGCCGCCGACGACCGCGACCTGCCGCTCGTCGGTCTCGGAAAGGTCGAGTACGTATCGCTCGCTCATCGCGTCACCTCCGTCGGCGTTCCCTCTGGTCCGACGGCACTGCGTCCCCCGTACATCGACAACAACACAGGCACGTCGCGTCCCCATTTCCGCAGGTGGTGGCTTCGGTCGACGATTCTGCGCCAAGCCCCGGGCCTTGTGGCAAGCCCCCCGGTGCGCTATAAGTTGAGAGAGGCAAGGAGAGCGCTCCTTGCCTTTTCTCTTTTCCTGCGTACGGTTTCCCGCGTACGGCTGTCGCCCGCACGTGGGACGGCATCGTCACGTGCGGGCGACCAGGATGTTCGGTTGACCCGGATGTTCGGTTGACCAGGGGGCGAATCAGCCGCCCTGGCCTGCGCTGCCGATCGGGCCGACCGTGACCGGGGAGCCGGAGCCGTCCGTGCCGGGCAGGGTCTTGGCGCCGGGCCACTCCATGGAGAACGACTTCGTCTCACCGGGCGGCGTCACCACGAGTGCGGTGACGCTGACGCCGGAGCCGCCCTTCTCGGCGGGCTTCTCCCCGTCCGAACACTCCTCTCCCGGGCCTCCCCCGCCGTTTCCGCTCCTCCTCGCGGCTGTCGGCCGCCGGGGCAGACCCGTGACCCGGCGGGCCTTGGCCCGTCAACAGCTGTCCGGGCAGGCCGGGTTCACCGTGTCGCGCCGGTCCCGGACGTCGGCAGGTAGCGCGGCGCGCGCCAGGCCCGCAGCCGCTGCTCCACCGCCGCGCCCAGCGACAGAAGCCGGGTGTCCTGGTGGTCACCGGCCATCAGGAGCAGGCCGACCGGCAGTTCGCCGACAGACCCGGCGGGCACCGAGAGGGACGGGTATCCGGCGACGGCCGCCGGTGTGGAGGACGGGATGACGTCGTTGTCGCCGCGCGCGCAGTCGGTCGTCCAGGCGGGCGGGTTCGTGGGCGCGGCGATGGCGTCCAGCCGGTGGGAGGCCATGGTCTCGTCGATGGAGCGCCGGGACAGGTCCTTCAACTCGGCCCGCATCGCCCGGTACTCGGGGTCGGAGGTGGGCGGCGCGGCGAGCGCCTGCTCGAACAGCTCCTGGCCGGCGAAGCAGGTCCGCTCCGCGGGGTGGGTGCGGTTGAACCCGATCAACTCGGCGAGGTCGCGGGGTCCTTCACGCGTGCCGAGGTAGGCGTCGATGTCCCGGTGGAACTCGCTGAGCAGCGCGGGGAATTCGAGTTCGGCGAGGCGCGCCTGGTACGGGGGCGTCACCTCGACGACCACGGCTCCGGCCTGACGCAGCTTCTCCGCCGTACGGGTCATCACCGCGTCCACGTCGGAACCGAGCGAGGGCAGACGCCACAGGCCGATCCGCTTCCCGCGGAGACTTTGCGGACCGGTAGCGCCTTGCGAACCGGTAGCGTCCTGCGGACCGGTAGAGCGCTGCGAACCGGTAGAGCCCCGCGGACCGGGGCCGCCCTGAAGGCCGTCGGAGCGGGCGCCGTCACGGCGCCCGCCCTCGGCACCGCTCAGCACCGCGAACGTGAGCGCGGTGTCGATGACGTTGCGCGCCATGGGCCCGGCCGTGTCCTGCTCGGCGGAGATCGGCACCACGCCCGACTGGCTGACCAGGCCGAGACTGGGCTTGTGGCCGACGACGCCGTTCATCCCTGCCGGGCACACGATGGAGCCGTCCGTCTCGGTGCCGATCGCCACTTGCGACAAGGACGCGGCGAGCGCGGCCGCGGAGCCTGCCGACGATCCGCAGGGATTGCGGTCGAGGACGTAGGGATTGTTGGTCTGACCGCCGACCGCCGACCAGCCCGATGTCGGCTTCGCCGCGCGGAAGTTGGCCCATTCGGACAGGTTGGTCTTGCCGAGGATCACCGCCCCGGCCTTGCGCAGGCGCGTCACCAGCTCGGCGTCGGCGCCGGGCGGACTTCCGGCGAGCGCGAGCGAGCCCGCGGTCGTCGGCATGTCACGGGTGTCCACGTTGTCCTTGAGCAGGACGGGGATGCCGTCCAGCGGCCCGAGGGTCTTGCCGCGCCGGTGCCTGGCATCGCTGGCGGCCGCCTGGCGCAAGGCCGTCGGGCTGGTGCGCAGCACCGAGTGGATGCGGGGATCGACGTTCTCGATCCGCCTCAAGTAAGCCCGGGTCAGCGTCGACGCGGTCAGCGAACCGTCCGCCATGCGCGCCTGCAGCTCCGGGATCGTCACCCTGTCGAGGTCGAGCCCGGGCGCGAGCGGCTGTCCGGGCCGCGGTGACGAACGGTCGGCGCCGTGTTCGCCCGCTTGCGCACCGGCGTTCGGTACGCCTGCCAGAAGGGACCCCGCGACAAGGGCGGCGGTCATTGCGGCAATGCTCTTCTTCCCCATGTGAATCAGCGGACTACACGGGCACCGTCCGGCGCAAGAGTGAGTGTCGGTCACTGGCGCAGGTCATACAGGCCGAGGCCCGTACACGGCGGCGCGGAGCAGGCGGGCGACCCAAGTGCGGTACGGCTGCCGCCCGTACGCGGCGGGTCAGCCCCCGTGCGCGGTGAGCCTGTAGCCCTCGGGCCCCTCGAAGGAGAACATCGGCCCGAACGGGCTGTCCGCCAGGGGCGCGAGGATCTTGATCCCGGCGGCGACGAGCTGGTCGTGGAGCTCCTGGGCGTCGGAGGCCTTGAACCAGATCACCGCGCCGAGGCCGGGCCGCGCGGTCTCGTCGAGGTCGACGCCGGGGAGGAGCTCGCGGACGGCGAACGGCGTCGGCTCGGTGTCGAACACGACCCCGTGGGGCGGCGAGGCGGCGGCCCTGCGCAGCCCCAGGTGCTGCTCGCAGAAAGCCGCCGCCGCGTCCACGTCGCGGACTTGCAGGGCGACGAAGTCGGGGCCGTCAAGGGTGGCAGGCATGGTTCTTCCTCACGTCGGGATGTCAGAACTTTGACATGCCTGACGTTAGGGTCGCCACGCCTCGTATGTCAAAATACTGACATGGAAGAGTCCGCGTCACCCGAGTCGCCCGAGCCCGCGAAGGACGTCACCCAGCACGTGGGCTACCTGCTCAAACGCGCCCAGGCGGCCCTGCGCGGGGCCATGGACAAGGTCCTGCGCGAACACGGGCTGACCGTGCCGCAGTACGCCACCCTCGAACTCCTCGCCCTGCACCCCGGCATGTCCAATGCCGACCTCGCCCGCGCCACCTTCGTCACCCGGCAGTCCGGCAACGTCGTCCTGCGGGGCCTGCAGGAGGCGGGGCTCATCAGCCGCCCCGAGACCGCCGACCACGGCCGCGCCCGGCCCGCCCACCTCACCGAGGAGGGCCGCGCGCGCCTGGCCGCGGTCCAGTCCGCTGTCTACGCCGTCGAACAGCGCATGGTCGAACCGATCCCGCCGCAGCGCATGGCGGCACTCCTCACTGACCTCGGCCTCATCGCGGCGGCCCTGGAGGAGTGACGCACCACCGGCCGCCCAGATCGGACCGGGCCCGATGTCGCCTGTTTCAGGGGGTCGGCCCCGCGGCCCCGGGCGGGCGGCCGGGCCGCCCGCGCCGGGAGGCGGCCCCCGGGACGGGGGCCCCGCCCACGGGGCGGCCCCCCACG
>NZ_JBHVZA010000033.1:0-56828 GCF_042880275.1 Streptomyces sp. NPDC058308 | reverse complement strand
GCCCCCCTCTTGGGCGGGGGGGTTTGGTGGTTTTTTTGGGGGGGCGGCCCGGGGGCCGGGGGGGGGGGGGCGGGCCCCACCGCTCCGTCAGGCGACCCCGGTCACGGTGCCCGCGCCGACGGTCCGGCCGCCCTCGCGGATCGCGAAGCCGAGGCCGGTCTCCAGCGGCACGTCGCGGCCGAGTTCGACCGTCATCGTGACGGTGTCGCCGGGCCGGGCCACGGCCGCGTCGCCGAGGTCGACATCGCCGACCACGTCCGCGGTGCGGATGTAGAACTGTGGCCGGTACCCGGTGGCGATCGGCGTGCTGCGGCCGCCCTCCCGGGCCGCCAGGACGTACACCTGCGCGGTGAAGCGCCGAGAGGGCGTGACGCTGCCGGGCGCCGCGACGACATGGCCGCGTCGCACGGCGTCGCGGGGCAGACCGCGCAGCAGCAGCGCCACGTTGTCCCCTGCCTGCGCCTCCGCCATCGGCTTGCCGAAGGTCTCCAGTCCGGTGACCACCGTCTCCGTGTCCGCGCCGAGGACCTCCACGCGGTCCCCGAGGCGGACGGTGCCCCGCTCGACGGCGCCGGTGACGACGGTGCCGCGGCCGGTGATGGTGAGCACGTTCTCGACGGGCAGCAGGAACGGCGCGTCGAGATAGCGCTCGGGCATCGGCACGTAGGTGTCCACCGCGTCGAGCAGCGCCTCGATCGCCGACGTCCAGCGTGGCTCGCCCTCCAGGGCCTTGAGCCCGGAGACGCGGACGACGGGCACCGAGTCCCCTCCGTACCC
Source organism: Streptomyces sp. NPDC058308 (assembly GCF_042880275.1). Classification (NCBI taxonomy): domain Bacteria; kingdom Bacillati; phylum Actinomycetota; class Actinomycetes; order Kitasatosporales; family Streptomycetaceae; genus Streptomyces; species Streptomyces sp. NPDC058308. The sequence continues at coordinate 56,051 of NZ_JBHVZA010000033.1, read as the reverse complement.
GTGCGCGGAGAGCAGGTCGCGGACCTCGAGCTCGACGAGGTCGGCGTCCTCGCCGTCGACGACCGCGTCGGCCTTGTTGAGGGCCACGACAATGTGGTCGACGCCGACCTGCCGGGCGAGCAGCACGTGCTCGGCGGTCTGCGGCATGATCCCGTCGAGCGCCGAGACGACGAGGATCGCCCCGTCGAGCTGCGCCGCGCCGGTGACCATGTTCTTCACGTAGTCCGCGTGGCCCGGCATGTCCACGTGCGCGTAGTGCCGGGTGTCCGTCTCGTACTCGACGTGCGCGATGTTGATGGTGATGCCGCGCTGCGCCTCCTCCGGCGCGCGGTCGATACGGTCGAAGGAGACGTACCGCGTACCGCCTCCGGCGCCGCGCTCGCTCAGGACTTTGGTGATGGCGGCGGTCAGGGTGGTCTTGCCGTGGTCGACGTGGCCCATGGTGCCGATGTTCAGGTGCGGTTTCGTGCGGACGTAAGCCGTCTTGGACATGGTGGTTCCTTCTGTGGAACTCGAAGCCGTTCTCCCGGTCCCGCGGCGTGCGCGCGGTCGGGACGGGGACCCCGGGGCCGGACCGACCCTCCCCCTGCGGGGTCCGCCGGAGTGTCCGGGGAGGGTCAGCTTCGGGTGCCGTCGAAGGCGGCGGCTGCGAGGACGGCAGCCTTCGCAGCGCCCGCGACTGCGGGCGTGGCTGCGAGGAAGGCGTACCGGAACATGGACTGATCCTCACCGAACGAAAAGCCCACGTCGAATGATTTTCGCGCGAACCGTGCGCCCGGGGAGCGGAGTTGCCCGGAGGCGGCCTTGGGGCGTCAGAGGTTCTTCAGCGCTTCCCGCACCGACAGCGGCGACAGCCTGCCGCGCTCCCGCTCCACGAAGGCGCGTACGGCCTCCGGGTCGGTCTTGGCGTACTCCCGCAGGCACCAGCCGATCGCCTTGCGGATGAAGAAGTCGGGGTGGCCGGACTGGCGCACGCAGTAGGCGAAGAGCCGCTCGGTGTCGGTCGCCGACTTGTGGCGCAGTTGGTGGAGGAGGGCCGTGCGGGCCACCCACGGGTCGTCGTCCTCGATCCACTCGTCCATGGCGGTCCGCAGCTCCGGGTCGGCCGCGACCAGTGCGCCGACGACGTGCGCGGCGAGCGCGTCGACCGTGTCCCACCAGGAGTGGGTCGTGACGAGGCGGCGGGCGACGGGCAGGAAGCCGGCCGAGCAGCGCCGCACGTGCCGGCGGAGGTAGTCGACGGCGAAGTAGGCGTACTCGCGCTCGGGCAGCTCCCAGCAGCGCAGTGCGATCGCCGTGCAGTCCCTCTCGTCGGGCCGCGGGGTGCCGGCCAGGACGGCGCGGGACAGTTCGCGGCGCACCGGTGAGGTCAGGCCGAGGAAGGGAGCGATGTCCTTCATGTACGCCGCCATCTGCGCGGCCCGCGCCGGATCGGCCGCCTGCGAGTAGCTCGTGACGAGCCGTTCGAGGACCTCGTCGGCCAGCTCACTGCTCGGTGCTCGTCGCGGGACTGTGACGCTCATGAGACGCACCATACGGCGATCAGACACATGTTCCGGATACTCTTCCCGGATGTTCGAGACCGCTGCCACCCGTCCGCAGGGCTTCGCAGTGCGCTGCGTCAGAGCACTGCTCTCGCCGTGGTCGCGGCTGTCCCTGCTCGTGGTGCTGCTTGCCGCGGCGGCCACATCGGTGCTGCTCTTCGAACCGCAGCGGCTCCTCTCCGACGGCTGGCCCGCGCAGTTGGGCGGAGCCACGGCGGTGGCCCTGTTCGCCGTGGCGTACGGGGCGTGCACCGCCGCGTTCGTGCCGCGGCCGCTGCTCAATCTGGCGGCGGGCGCCCTCTTCGGCTCCCAGGCGGGTCTGGTCGCGGCCATCGCCGGCACGGTCTTCGGCGCCGGGATCGCCTTCGGGCTGGGCCGGATGCTGGGCCAGGACGCGTTGCGGCCACTGCTGCGGGGGCGCTGGCTGAAGGCCGTGGACGGTCAGTTCAGCCGACACGGTTTCCGGTCGATGCTGGCGGTTCGGCTCTTCCCCGGTGTGCCGTTCGCCGCGGCCAACTACTGCGCGGCGGTCTCCCGCATGGGCTGGCTGCCGTTCCTGATCGCCACCGGCCTGGGGTCCATCCCGAACACGGCCGCGTACGTCATCGCGGGCGCCCGCGCCTCCACGCCGACGTCGCCCGTCTTCCTGGTCGCGATGGGGTTCATCGCGGTGACGGGTCTGGGCGGGGCGGCGGTGGCCTGGTTCAAGCGCCATCACTTCCGCGACCGCGAGGGCGGGGCCGCCCGCCCGTCGAAGCGGAGTAAGAGCCTCTAGCGGAGCGAGAGCCTCTCAACGCCTGCGGGGCGTGTGCGGGGGTTCAAAGGCAGGCTCTAAAGCACTTCGAGGACCGTCGCGTTGGCGAGTCCTCCCGCCTCGCACATCGTCTGCAGGGCGTACCGCCCGCCTGCGCCGCCTGGTGGAGGCGGGCGTCCTGTAGAAGGTGGCCTACAGCGAGCGCCCCCAGCGCTTCCTGTACCGCCCGACGCGAGCCGGCCTCGAACTGGAGCCCGTCCTGATGACCCTCATGGCGTGGGGCGACCGCCACCTACGGGGTGACGACGACCGCCCGATGGTCCTCGAGCACTCCTGCGGCCATGAACTCGTCCCGGTTGTCACCTGCTCGGCCTGCGGCGACGCGGTCCGCCACGACGACGTCACCGCGCATCCGCAGGCGCCCGGATGGACGACGGCGGGCCCCGCGGCACAGCCCACGATCGGCCCTCCCACCGTCTCGTAACCCAGGCCCGCTACGCTGCCCCCACGACGAGGGACGTGATCACCCCTCACGCCCCGGCGTTCCGCCCCGCACGCACCGCGGTCGCCTCACAGCCACGCCTCAGCCACGCCCCTCTATGACCGCTACGACCGCACCCGCGGCCTGATGATCAGTACTTGGACGGCGCAGTTCTCATGTCTTGGCTTGAATCCTTCATCCTCGGACTCGTCCAGGGACTGACCGAGTTCCTTCCGATCTCCTCCAGCGCGCACCTGCGGCTGACCGCGGCGTTCGCCGGCTGGCACGACCCAGGGGCCGCGTTCACGGCGATCACGCAGATCGGCACCGAGGCGGCCGTCCTGATCTACTTCCGCAAGGACATCGCGCGGATCCTGTCGGCGTGGTTCGGCTCGCTCTTCGGCAAGGTGCCGCGCTCGGACCACGACGCGCAGATGGGCTGGCTCGTCATCGTGGGGTCGATCCCCATCGGCGTCCTCGGCGTCACGTTCAAGGACCAGATCGAGGGCCCCTTCCGCGACCTCCGGCTGATCGCCACCACGCTCATCGTGATGGGCATCGTCCTCGGCATCGCCGACCGCCTGGCGGCCCGCGACGAGACGGGCGGCAAGCACCGCGCCGTACGACGCCGCAAGGACCTCAGGGAACTCGGCGTCAGGGACGGCCTGATCTACGGCATCTGCCAGGCGATGGCCCTGGTCCCCGGCGTCTCGCGCTCGGGCGCCACCATCAGCGGCGGCCTCCTTATGGGCTACACCCGGGAGTCCGCGGCCCGCTACTCGTTCCTGCTGGCGATCCCCGCCGTCCTCGCGTCCGGCGCGTTCGAGCTGAAGGACGCCGGTGAGGGGCATGTCGCCTGGGGCCCGACGATCTTCGCCACGATCATCGCCTTCGTCGTCGGCTACGCGGTCATCGCCTGGTTCATGAAGTTCATCACGACGAAGAGCTTCATGCCGTTTGTCTACTACCGGATCCTGCTCGGCATCGTCCTGATCGCCCTCGTCGCCACCGGCGCCCTCAGCCCGCACGCGGGGGAATCGGCGGGCTGAGCGCGCCGCCGCCAGGCGCGTCCGGGCAGGTGTCAGGACTGCGGACGGCTTCCGTGGTTGGCCGCGTGCTTGCGGCGGGCCTTCTTCTTGCGGCGTCGCTTCGAGGACATCTCGCCACCCCTTTCCAGGGAGAAACAGGCATTTTTGCTGTTTTCCACCGTTGCATACGGGTCTGCGGGCGGCGAGCCGGACGGGGCGATCACATGGCGCAGGTGTGCGGTAGCTGACAGTTCCGATTGTCGTAGCCATCCCCTAGGGTTGATGTCATGCCCTTAACCCCTCCGCCTCATGGCGCCGTGCGGTCTTCCTCCGAGCTGAACGAGCGGATCCGCGACCTGTGGCTGCGCACCGGCAGCAGACTCAGCACCGAACAGCGCCGCGAGTACGCGCAGCTGGTGACGGAGTGGGCCGCCGCGGTCCGCGAGGAGATGGTGAAAGCCGCGTAGGCACGCCCCTTGGCTCGGCACCCCGCGTGCCCAACACTGAGCCGATGACGCAGCGTGTGGAACTCGCCGCCGTGATGGACCGGTTGGCCATCGATGCCCTCATCACCGAGTACGCGGTAGCCGTCGACGACGGCGACTGGGACGCCTACCGACAGCTGTTCGCCCCGGAAGGGCGCGCCGACTACCGCTCCGCGGGCGGCATCGAAGGGGGAGCCGACGAGATCGCCGCCTGGCTTGCGGAGACGATGCGGCTCTTCCCCATGCGCCAGCATCTGGTCACCAACCGGCGGCTGGAGTTCGGCACTCTCGACCAGGACACCGGCGACACCGCGCACGTGCAGGCCGACTACGTGAACCCCATGCGGTTCGCCGACCGGCCCGGCGCGGCGCCGGAGCCGTCGACCGCGCCGGACTTCGTCTGCGGCGGCCGCTACTCCTTCACCCTTCTGCGTACGCACGGCGGCTGGCGGCTGCGCCGGGTGGTCGTCACGGAGAAGTGGCGTCAGCTGGCCGGTGAGCGGCAGCAGCGGGAGGCAACCTCCGATACGTGACGGAGTGCGGGGCGCAGTGTGTGTCGAAGTACCCGGCGGCCTCCGGTGAAGAGCGGGTTCCCCCCACTGTGGCGAAGAGCGGGTCCCCCCACTGTCCTAGATCGTCTGTGGCACGCACACTGGTGACACGACGGGCGTCGGGGCCAAGGGAGGCGCTGCATGGATCTGTTCGGCGACGACCGGTGGGAGCCGCACAGGCGGCGCGCCGCGCGCATGCTCGCGGCACCCCGGTGGCGCGGCGGCATCGCCGTGGCGGCCGGGGCACTGCCCGCCCTGGCGTTCCCCGCGCCCTCGCTGTGGTGGTTCGCGTACGTCGCGCTCGTGCCCTGGATGCTCCTTGCCGCGTCGGCCCCGACCGGCCGGCGGGCCATGCTCGACGGCTGGCTCGGCGGCCTCGGTTTCATGGTGGCCGTGCACCACTGGCTGCTGCCGAGCCTGCACGTCTTCACGGTCGTCATCGCCGCTCTGCTCGGCCTGCTGTGGGCGCCGTGGGCCCGCCTTGTGCGCCGGTACCTGGGCGGCGCACCGACCGCCGGGCGTGCCACGGCCGCGCTCGTGGTGCTGCCTTCGGCCTGGCTGATGGTCGAACTGGTCAGGTCCTGGGAGGGGTTGGGCGGGCCGTGGGGCCTGCTCGGCTCCAGCCAGTGGCAGGTGCCGCCCGCGCTCCGGCTCGCCTCGGTGGGCGGGGTGTGGCTGGTCAGCGCGCTGGTGGTGGCCGTGAACACGGGTGTCGCGCTGCTGGTCGTGGCCGTACGGGCCGCGGCTTCGCGGACGTCCCTGCGTACGTCGACGTCGCGAATATCCGTGCGGACGACGCCCTGGATCACGGGCCCGCGCTCGTCCGCCCGGCCCGCGCCCCGGGCCACCACCGGAACCTTCGGGCCCCGGCCCCTCTCCCCCGTCGCCCCCGCGGTCACCCCCGGCACGGCGGCCGTCCCCGCCCTCGCGGGCATCCTCGCCGTGGCCGCCGCCACCACCGCCGCCTGGGCGTGGGCCCCGCGCCCCGAGCCCGCCGGACGCGTCCGGGTCGCCGTCGTCCAGCCGGGTGTCATCGAGGGCGCCGCGAGCGCCGAACGGCGGCTGGCCCGCGAGGAGGAGCTGACCCGCACACTGAAGGGGCGGGACCCGGACCTCGTCGTGTGGGGCGAGAGCAGCGTCGGCTTCGACCTGGCCGACCGGCCGGACGTCGCGCGCCGGATAGCCGCACTCTCCCGCGAGGTCGGCGCGGACATCCTGGTGAACGTCGACGCGCGCCGCTCCGACCGGGCCGGCATCTTCAAGAGCTCCGTCCTGGTGGGCCCGGACGGGCCGACCGGCGACCGCTACGACAAGATGCGGCTCGTGCCCTTCGGGGAGTACGTCCCGGCGCGCTCCCTGCTCGGCTGGGCGACGTCGGTCGGCAAGGCCGCGGGCGAGGACCGCAGGCGCGGTGACCGGCAGGTGGTGATGGACGTCGGGCGCGACCTGCGGATCGGGCCGCTGGTCTGTTTCGAGTCGGCGTTCCCCGACATGAGCCGCCGGCTCACCCAGGACGGCGCCCAGGTGCTTCTCGCGCAGTCGGCGACCTCGTCGTTCCAGTCCAGCTGGGCGCCCCGGCAGCACGCCTCGCTCGCGGCGGTGCGGGCCGCCGAGACGGGACGCCCCATGGTGCACGCCACGCTGACCGGCGTCTCGGCGGTCTACGCCCCGGACGGCTCGCGGGTCGGCTCCCCACTCGGCACCTCGGCGAGCGCGGCCGCGGTGTACGACGTGCCGCTGGGCACGGGGGTCACGGCGTACGTCAGGTGGGGCGACTGGACCGTGCACGGCGCCGTCGCCGTACTCGTGGCCATGTGCGCGGCCGAGGGGGCACGGGCCCTCAGGCGGCCTGCTCCCGAGCGGCTCGGACCACGCGCTCGCACAGCTCATGGGTCGCCAGTGCGTCCCGGGCGCTGAGCACCTTGCCGACGCGCACGGCGTCGAGGAAGGCGAGCACCACCTGCTCGATGCCGCGCTGGCGTGCCACCGGCACCCAGTCACCGCGCCGCCGCACGCTGGGCTGGCCCTTGTGGTCGACGATCTCGGCCAGGTTGATCACCTGCCGCTTGGCGTCCTGGCCGGAGACCTCGAGGATCTCCTCGACCGAGCCACTGAGCCGGTTCATCATGCCGATCGCGGTGAACCCGTCACCGGCGAGCTGCAGCACGACGTGCTCCATGAGGCCGTCCACGACGCGGGCCTGCACGCCCACGTGGTCGATCGGTCCCGGTGCCAGGAAGCGCAGGGTGTCGACGACGTGGATGAAGTCGTCGAGGACCAGCGTGCGCGGGTCCTCGGGGAGCCCGACGCGGTTCTTCTGCAGGAGGATCAGCTCGCGCGGGTGCTCGGCGCACTGGGCGTAGCCGGGCGCGTGGCGGCGGTTGAAGCCGACGGCGAGGCTGACGCCGCGGTCCTCCGCGAGCCGCACGAGGCGCTCGGAGTCGGCGAGTTCGTACGCGATCGGCTTGTCGACATAGGTCGGCACGCCCGCCTCGACGAGCCGGGTGACGATCTCGGGGTGCACGGCGGTCGGCGCGTGCACGAAGGCGGCGTCGAGACCCTGGGCGAGAAGCGCGTCCAGGGCTGTGTGGCAGCGGGAGTCCGGGATGTGGTGGGCGGCCGCGACCCGGGCGAGGGTCGCCGGGGTGCGCGTCTGCAGGTGCAGCTCGACCCCGGGCTGGGTGGTGAGCACGGGCAGATACGCCTTCTGCGCGATGTCGCCGAGTCCGATACAGCCGATCTTCAAGTCCCGGTTTGCGCTGGTATCCACCGCTTTGACCTCGTCATTCGTCGGGTGAGCAGAGTCTTCTCGCGAAACTCTGCCATGTGGGCCCGGCGCCCCCTCGCGCGGGCGGGAGGGGAGGTCCGTGCGTGTCCGGCACCGGAGGCGGGGCGTCGTCGGCTGTCCCGAGGCCCGGTCCGGACGAACATTGCGTCGCCGAGGCCGCACTGATCGTCGCCGAGGCCGCACCGAACGGCTTGGCGCGTCCCAGTACAGCTTGGCGCGTCCCAGTTCCGCGTTCCAGGCAGCTTACGTTTCCCCTGGTCAGAGGCCATTCCGGCATTCCAGTGTCCCCAATCGACCGGTATTCCTGGCCGTTGGGGCAGCGCACCCCACAAGCTCGAGTCGTGCTCATCCGGGGCATCCCCCGCACCTCGTTGTCACCACACCCCCGTACGGGGTGCGGGGGTCATTCCGGTACTCCGGCACAGCTCAGCAGCAACCACATGGGGAGTTCGTTACATGCTTCGCAAGCGCTCACGTCTGATCGCCGCACCGATCGCGGCTGTCGCCCTGACCCTGACGGTCGCCGGTTACCAGGCCAGCGCCGCCGGATCGGCAGACTCCGGCAGCGCGGGACGGTCCGCCCGGGTGGCAGGCCCGTGCCTGTCCGGCGCCACCACGCTGATCGGCGACCTCGACGGGGACGGCCGACCGGACAAGATCATCAACCCCGGGCACACCGGCACCAGGATGACCGTTCAGTGGGGCACCGCGAGCAGCTCGTTCGGCACCAAACACTCCGTCGGCAAGCTGCTCGGCGCCAAGCCGGGCGAGGTCGCGACCGCCGCGGTCGCCGACTTCCAGAAGGACGGCAAGCTGGACATGGTCGTCAACCTCGTCACCCCGTCCGGTGTGGACGACCCCGCCGACTCGCGCGTAGCCGAGTACCGTCCCGGCCCGCTCAAGCGCGCGAACCTCGGCTCGGCCCACGCCCGCCACCTGGACATCGGCGACGCCCGCGAAGTCAAGCAGCTGCGCATCGCCGACTACGGCGGCGACGCCTACCCGGACCTCTCGACCCTGGTCAACGCCGGTGACGGGGTGTGGGAGCGGAGCGTGCGGCTGACCAAGGCGCGCACCGGCCCCGGTGCCTACAACGCCGCCCACGAGCAGAGGTACGGCGCGAGCGGCACCCCGGCCGAGCCGCCGGCCATGCCCAGCGGCGGTTGGAAGCACTTCTTCACGTCCTGCTCCTGACCTGACCTCCACCGGGCGCCGCCGGCCCGCACCGGACCGGCGGCGCCCGGCCCCGCGGCGGAACCCTCAAAGCATGATCCACCGTCAGAGACCAGAGGAAGATCGCGTGTCCAGCTCGCCCCCGGCCCTCGTGGCCCTCGCCACCACCACAGCGCCGTCCGTCTCCACCCGCTCCGCGCCCGCCCTGCCCAGGACCAACCGGGTCCGCGTCGCCGTCACCGCCCCGGACCCCATCAGCCGCGAGGGGGTCCTCAGCCAGCTCCGGCGGCACCCCGAGGTCGAACTCGTCGGGGACTCCGGCCCGGCGGCGGTCGCCCTGATCATCGAGGACAACCTCGACGAGGCGGCGCTCACCCGGCTGCGGCGCACCGTGCGCAGCGAGGGCGCGCGTGCGGTGCTCGTCGCGGGTACGGTCCGCGAGCACGAACTCCTCGACGTCATAGAGTGCGGGGTCGGCGCCATCGTCTGGCGCCGCGAAGCGACCGCCCAGCGCCTGGTGCACGCGGTGCTGACCGCGGCCAAGGGCGACGGCGATCTCCCCGCCGACCTGCTCGGCCAGCTCATCGGCCAGGTGCGGCGCCTGCACCGGGGCGGTGACGACCAGCCGGGGCACTTCCTGAGCTTCACCAAGCGCGAGGTGGACGTGGTGCGGCTGGTGGCCGAGGGGTTCGACACCTCGGAGATCGCCATGAAGCTGTCGTACTCCGAACGCACCGTCAAGAACGTGATGCACGGCCTCACCACGCGCCTGCACCTGCGCAACCGGGCCCACGTGGTGGCGTACGCCCTGCGTGAGGGCTACATCTGACCGGCCGGGCCGTTAGGCCCTGTCGTCGAACTCGCGTCGTTCGCCCGCGAGGCAGGCGGGAGTTCGACGACAGGGCGCCTCACACGGTGAAGCGGACCGCCTGGAGCGGGAGATTCAGCTCCATCGGGCTCCCGTGGTACTTCCACTGACCGGGGTCCGTGCACACCTCGCCCATCCACTCCCTGTCCGTCACGAAGGCATCGCTGCACACGGAGCCGTCGTTGACCTTGTACGTGAAGCCCTGCAGGGCGGGGTCGGCCTCCTCGGTGCTGCCGAAGTACATGTCCTTCCCGTCGTCCTCGGCCGACCACGGGATTCCCTTGCGCCAGCCCTCGCCCACGAAGGCGCCGGTGCCGGTGACACCCTGGGTGCCGCTCACCGCGATGTCGAGCGACTTGATGGGCGTGTCCTGGCCGGGCGCGCCCGCCTCGGCGCCATCGCACACGGCGTCCTGCCAGCCGTCGCCCTCGACGAACGCGCGGTAGCAGATGTGGCGGCCCTCGCTGCTCTCGGCGAGCTCGCGCACCGCGTCGGCCGCCGTCTTCTCCTCGGGCTTCTCCTCACCGCCGCCGCCACCGCCGCCTCCGCCTCCGCCCTTGTCGTCCTTCTCGCCGTCCCCGCCGGACTCCTTCGGAGCCTCCTGCGACTTCTCGGGCTCGGGCGGCGCGCTCTTCGAGGGCGGGGGCGGGCTGTCCGGCTTGAGCTGGCCGCCCTGCTGCAGCTTCTCCCTGGCCTGGGTCTGCAGCTGCGGCCGGTTCGACATCCAGATCGTCACGAACGCGATGGTCAGCGCGATGGCCACGCCGAGCACGGCGGTCAGCCAGCCCGGGAAGACCCCGCGCTGCACGAAGACGCCGTCCACGTTCACCGGCTCGCTGCCGGAGCGCCGCACGGCCAGCGCGTAGGGCTGCTCCTTCTTGGACCCGAACCAGGTGATCTGCCGGGGGCGCAGCGTCGCCTTCACGAACGCGGCCCGGCCCGGCGCGATCTGGACGTTGCCGGGCTGCAGGTCGTACGCGAGCTGGTCGCCGGTGTCGTTGCCGCTGAGCGACGCGGTGACCGGGGTGTTGCCGATGTTGTCCACCGCGAGCTGCGGGCGCCCGCGGAACCAGCCCTTCACCGTCGGCGGCACCAGCTCGGCGCGCACCTCGGTGAAGGGCGTGACGGTGAGGTGCCCCTCGGCGACGACGACGGCGCCCCGGTGCTCCGCAGGCGTGATCCGCACCGCGTACGGGTGCGGGCCGGCGAGCGCGTCGGGCGTACGGGGCGGCGCGAACGTCAGCTCCACCGTGCCGGTCGTCCCCGGATAGAGCCGCAGCACCGCCGGCTCCGCCGTGGCCCAGGGGGCGAGGTCGCCGACCGGTTCGAAGCGGTACTCGTCGACGATGTCACCGGTGTTGCGCACCCGCAGGTGCACCGTGGTGGTGGTGCCGGGGTCGACGGTCGCAGAGGCAGGTTCCAAGGAGGTCCAAAGGCTCACGCCACGACGCTAGGAAACCCCGCGCAGTTCGTCAGGAGACCACCGGGCAGACCCTGTTGCCCCCAGGGGCGACGGCGCTGCCCTCCGGTTACCCGCCGCCCGCGGTTGCGGAAATGCGGAAAGAAGTCCTGAAGGCTCGTGTTTCCCGTTTTCCCGTCACACGCGACCATGGACTGCCGACGGTATCTGCGGCGGACGCCAGTCGGTGACGGCGGACAAGCTGCGCAGGACGGAGTTCGGGGCGAGCCTCGTCACGGTCGAGACGAGGGCGTCGCGCGCGGCGACGGCCGGGGCGGTGGTCAGGTGCGTGAGGCGCGAGGCCCGCGCGGCCCGGCGGACGATCTCCGTGGTCCGCGGGACGCGCGCCGCGCTGTAGCCGGCCAGGCGTGTGGCGAGGTCGGCGCCCGGCGCCGCGTGGTGGGCGAGGACGACGGCGTCCTCGATCGCCTGGTTGCCGCCCTGGCCGAGGCTCGGCGTCATGGCGTGCGCGGCGTCGCCGAGCAGCGCGACGCGGCCGCGGTGGTAGTGGGTGAGAGGCGTGGTGAGGTGGCGGACGTCGTTGCGCAGGATGTCCTCGTCGTCCGCGGCGGCGATCAGCTGCGGGATCGGGTCGTGCCAGTGACGGAACCGGCGCTCCAGTTCGGCCTTCTCGCCGTCGGGCGCCCTGCCGCCTTCGGGGAGGCGGGCGGTGGCGTACGCGTACACCCTGCCGTCCTTGAGCGGCTGCGTGCCCCATACGCCGCCGCGGCCCCAGGTCTCGTGCGGCGCGAAGGTCCTCCCGGGGGCCGGGACGACGAGCCGCCAGGCGGTGAAACCCGCGTACACGGGCCGGGGGTGGGCGGGGAAGAGGGCGGTGCGCACGGCCGAGTTGATGCCGTCGGCGCCCACGACGAGGTCTGCCTCGATGTCGCCTTCGCCGGTGGTGACGACGGCGCGGCGGGTGTCGGAGCCCGGGTCCGTGAGGCGGGCGCGGGTGCCGGTGTGCAGCGCCGCCTCGGGCAGCGCGGCGACCAGCAGGCCGACGAGGGTCGCGCGGTGCAGCATCACCAGGGTCCCGCCGTACGCCGCCTGCGTCTCGGCGGCGCTCGTGCGCACCAGCCAGCGGCCGTTCGGGGCCCGCACACCGCCGTCGCCCTGCCAGGCGGCCAGGGCGCGGACCCGGTCGCCGAGCCCGAGGACGTCCAGGGCGCGCTGACTGTTGGGGGCGAGCCCGATACCGGCGCCCACCGGCTCCAGGGAGGCGGCACGTTCGAGGACCGTGACGCTCCACCCGGACTCGTACAGGCCGATGGCGGCGGTAAGTCCGCCGATGCCACCGCCGATGACGACTGCGTGAGGCTGCTGGTTCATGGCTCCTCCTCCGGGACGCCGCACGCGGCCGCCGCGTGCGTGCCGCCCACCCTGCACTACAGCTGTAGTGAGCGACGGAAGGACCGTACTACATATGTAGTGAGCGAGGTAAGGTTTCCGCCATGTCCGTACGCAGCGCGGGGGCTCCCCGCACCGAAGTCATCGCCGACGCCGCTCTCACCCTGCTCGCGGAGCGCGGCATGCGCGGCCTCACCCACCGGGCCGTCGACGAGACGGCGGGGCTGCCACAGGGCTCCACGTCCAACCACGCGCGCACCCGGCTCGCCCTGCTGGAAGCGGCGGTACGGCGGCAGGCCGAGCGCGAGGCCGCCGTACTCAACCCCGCCGAACTGCCGGATCCGGCGGCCGGCCGCGATCAGCTGGTCGCCGGTCTGGCCCTCGCCCTGCACCGCTACCTGACCGGTGACAACCGCCAACTCCTCGTATCACGCTACGAGTTGGCCCTGGAGGCGACCCGCAGGCCGGAGCTGCGCACCTACTACGACGCGGCGGGCGCCCAGTTCAGAGACCCCCTGGAGACTCTGCTTCGAGCGGCGGGCTCCCCCACCCCCGAACTCCACACGCTCTCCCTGGTGGCGTGGTGCGACGGCCTGATGTTCTCGTGCGTGGCGGGTTCGTACCACGCCACGGCGCCCACCCTGGATGAGCTTCGAAGGGGCGTGGGGGAGCTGCTGCGGGGGATGCTGGGCAGCTGAGGGGGAGACAGCGGACGCCCCGCCCCGCGCACCCCTCGCCGCTTCCGGCCGCCCCGGCCCCCGCGTCACCCGTGCGGGGCACGCACGCGGACTTGGCCCGCCAACGGGCAGCGGGCGCAGCAGAGTTGTGCGGGTGCAACGATCGTCTGCCACCGCCGCGCTCCTCGTCTCCGTGGCCGTCTCGGCCGCCGTCGCCGGGTGCGTGAGCGTCGAGCGGCCCGCCGGGGCCGGGACCGCCGCGGCCACCGCGACACCGCCCGCGCCCCACACCGCCGGGACGGGCCGACCGCGGGCCGTGCAGGCCCCGGCCCGCGAGGCGCTGGAGCGCATGGACCCGCCCCGGCACCTGGCCTCCCGGCGGGCCGCCCCCGACTCCGCCCCCGAGACCCACCCGGACACCGGGCCGCAGGCGCCCCCACTCGGCTCAGCCCGCCCGGCGCCTCCCCCCGCGGCGGCCCCGGCCCGCAGGCCTCCGCCACCACGGCCCGACGCGGGCGCCACCCGCCCCGCCCCGAGGACGACCCCCGCCGTTCCCGGGGCGCATGTGTGCGCACTCGGCGAGACGTACGGCAGATGGCGGCCGGACAGCCCCGAGGCCGTCATCTGCCGCAAGACGTACGGCCGTTGAGAGCCTGCCTTTTGAACCCCCGCCTGCGCCCCGACGCCCGGCGCGGCCTCACGCCCTGCCGCCTACTCCTCCTCGCTCCCCTCCCCCACCTCGGCCGCCAGCCTCGCGATGGCCTGCTTGACGCCGTTGCCATAGCCGTCGTCCTCCAGGGCGCCCACCGCGCCGCGGGCCCGGCGCAGGTGGCTGCGGGCCGCTTCCGGGCGGCCGAGCTTCGCGTAGTCCGCGGCGAGGTTGAGGTGCAGGGAGGGGTAGAAGCCGCGCACGGCGAGCGACTGGTGGTGTTCGTTCAGACGCTCGTCCGTGAGCTCGTCCGCAGCCGACAACGCCCGCAGGTCCCACGCCAGTTCGTCCGAGGGGTCGACCTGTGTGTCCGCCATGTAGTGCGCGAGCGTGCAGCGGTGCAGCGGGTCGCCGTTCTCACCGATCTCCCCCCACAGGCCGAGGAAGCGGTCCTGCGCCTCCTCGCGGTCGCCGCCGTGGTGCAGCATGACCGCCTGCCCGATGCGGGTCATCATCGCGTCCTCCGCCGTCTGCTCCTGCTGCTCCGTCACCGGGTCCTCCGTGGTCGTACGGCCGTCGCCCCCATCCCTCACGACGCTAGCGGCCACCACCGACAATCGCGGTCAGGCACGTTCGGACGCGGGGCGCTCGCCCCCGGCGCTGGGCCAGGCCGGTGACGCTCCAGGCCCCCCGCCCCGGGGGCGTCAGCCGATGTCCGGGATCCGCCAGTCGATCGGCTCGTGTCCCTGCGCCGCGACCGCTGCGTCGATCTGCGTGAAGGGGCGCGAGCCGAAGAACCTCTTCGCGGACAGCGGCGAGGGGTGCGCGCCCTTCACCACGACGTGCCGCTCCTCGTCGATGAGCGGGAGCTTCTTCTGGGCGTAGTTCCCCCACAGGACGAAGACGGCCGGGTCGGGGCGGTCGGCCACCGCCCGGATCACCGCGTCCGTGAACTTCTCCCAGCCCTTGCCCTTGTGGGAGTTGGCCTCGCCCGCACGGACGGTCAGCACCGCGTTCAGCAGGAGGACGCCCTGCTGGGCCCACGGCATCAGATAGCCGTTGTCGGGCACGGGGTGACCGAGCTCCTCCTTCATCTCCTTGTAGATGTTCCGCAGCGAGGGAGGGGTCTTCACGCCGGGGCGCACGGAGAAGCAGAGGCCGTGGCCCTGCCCCTCGCCGTGGTACGGGTCCTGGCCGAGGACCAGGACCTTCACCCCGTCGTACGGCGTCGCGTCGAGGGCGGCGAAGACCTCCTCGCGCGGAGGATAGACAGGCCCCTTCGCCCGCTCCTCCTCGACGAACTCGGTGAGCTCCTTGAAGTAGGGCTTCTGCAGCTCCTCGCCGAGGACTCCGCGCCAGGACGCGGGCAGCATGGCGATGTCGGTCACGTCAACAACCTCCGGTGTGCGGTCACTTCTCACCCCAGAACCTACCGGCGCCCACTGACAACCGACCGGCCGCCCGCCCGCTACCAGCTGGTCTTGCGCTGCAGCTCCCACATCATCATGATCGCCGAGGGGTCGAGGGCACGTTCGCCGCCCGCGATCTCCTCGCTGGACAGGATGTACTGCTTGCCCTGCCACAGCGGCAGCAGCCTGACGTCGTCGACGAGGATCCTTTGGGCCCGCTCGAACTGGTCGATGACCGCGCCCCGGTCCGCCTCCCGGCGCTCGCGCGGCAAAATCTCGTCGGTGATCTCCTTGGAGGGGTACGGCGTATTGAGCACGTTCTTGGGGCCCACGAACGGCGCGATGAAGTTGTCCGCGTCAGGGAAGTCGGGGAACCAGCCGCGTCCGAACACGGGGTACTCGCCGTTGCTGTAGCCCTCCTGGAACTCGGTCCAGGGCCGGCTCTTGAGCGTGATCTTGAACAGACCGGAGCTCTCCAGCTGCCGCTTGATCTCGGCGAACTCCGGCTCGGTCGCCGAACCGTAGCGGTCGGTGGTGTACCAGAGGGTGAGCGGGACCGGTGCGTGGATGCCCGCGTCGGTGAGGATCTTCCTCGCCTTCGCCGTGCTGGGGTCTCCGTAGTCGTCGAAGAACCCGGTGGCGTGGCCCGTGAGCCCGCGCGGGACCATCGAGTACAGCGGCTCGACGGTGTCCTTGTAGATCTTGTGGGCGATGGCCCCGCGGTCGACGAGCTGCGCGAAGGCCCGCCGTACGGGCAGTTTCCGCGCCCACGGGTCCTTGGTGTTGAACACCAGATAGCGGATCTCGGTGCCCGAGCCCTCGACGAGCTCGATGTCCTGTTCGCGCCTGCCCCTGCCCTGCATCTCGACAATGTCCTTGGAGGCCAGCCCCCGGAAGGTCACATCGATCTGCTTGTCCTTGAGGGCGTCGATCATGGCCGACGACTTCTTGAAGTAGCGGATGGTGACGGCATCGTTCTTGACGTCGGCGGCACCCTCGTACTTGTCGTTCCTGACCAGCTCGGCCTTCTCGTTCGCGGAGTACGCGTTCAGGGTGTACGGGCCCGAGCCGGTGACCGCGTCGCCCTCGCGGAGCTTGTCCGCCGGGTACTCGGCGGGGTCGACGATCGACATGGCCGGCGTCGCGAGCACGAACGGGAACGTCGCGTCCGCCTTCTTGAGCCGGAAGACGACGGTGCGCTTCCCCTTCGTCTCCACCTTGTCGAGCGAGCCGAGCAGACCGGTCGGGCCGCCCTTCGCCCCGATGGTCCGTATGCGGTCGACAGAGTACTTCACGGCCGCCGCGTCCAGCGCGTCCCCGTCGGAGAACGTCAGGCCCTCCCGCAGTTCACAGGTGAAGACCGTGCTGGAGGCGTCGCTGAACTCGCAGGACCGGGCCGCGTCCGGTTCGGGTTCGGTGGCTCCCGAGGGGAAGCTGAGCAGCGTCTGGAAGACGTTCCTGTACAGCTCCCAGGAGCTGTCCCAGGCCTTCGCCGGGTCCAGGGTGCTCGGCGCGCTCATCGTGCCGACGGTGACCCGGTCCTCGTCGTCCGACCCCTCGGAGGAGAGCACCCCGCAGCCGGCGAGCAGGGATATGGACGCGATCGCCGCCACCGGTCGCAGACCCCTGGTCCGCTTGGCTGGGGGAACTTCACTGAACACGCGCACGCTCCTCGATCGGCCATGCCATGGAATCGGGAGACAATATCGCAGTGCCCTGCCGGTCCAACCCGTAACGCCGACAGGGCACTTGATGTGGGTGTACGTCACTGAAAGCGGCGTACACGGCGCACTCGGTGGGTACGCGGCCTTCGTCAGCCGACGCCCGCATTGAGGAAGATGCCGCCATCGACCACGAGCGTCTGGCCCGTGATCCAGTCGGACTGGCCGGACGTGAGGAACGCCGCGGCGCCCCCGATGTCCTCCGGCACGCCGAGCCTGCCGAGCGGGTAGGAGGCGGCCGCCTCCTCCTCGCGGCCCTCGTACAGCGCCTGGGCGAACTTGGTCTTGACGACCGCGGGCGCGATGGCGTTCACGCGCACCTTCGGCGCGAACTCGTGCGCCAGCTGCAGGGTGAGGTTGACCATGGCGGCCTTGCTCATCCCGTAGGCCCCGATGAAGGGCGAGGCGGAGACGCCGGCCACCGAGGCGATGTTCACGATCGCGCCGCCGTTCTCGCTCTGCCAGGCCTTCCAGGTCTGCTGGGCGAAGCCGAGGGCCGAGATGACGTTGGTCTCGTACACCTTGCGGGCCACGTTGAGGTCGAGCTCGGCCATCGGGCCGAAGACCGGGTTGGTGCCCGCGTTGTTGACCAGGAAGTCGACCCGGCCGAACGCCGCCATCGCGCGCTCGACGGCGACCGCCTGGTGCGCCTCGTCGTGGGCCTTGCCCGCGACGCCGATGACCCGGTCGGAGCCGAGCTTCTCGACGGCTTCCTTGAGGGCGTCCTCGTTGCGTCCGGTGATGCAGACGCGGTCACCACGGGCGACCAGCGCCTGTGCGATGCCGTATCCGATGCCCCGGCTCGCGCCCGTGACGAGCGCGGCCTTCCCACTGTCCTGCACAGCCATGTCCTCCGCCTCCAGGTCTTCCGGGTCAGTTGAGCGGGCCACCGGCCACGTACATGACCTGTCCGGAGACGAACCCGGCCGCCTCGCCCGTGAAGAAGGCGATGGCGTTGGCGATGTCCTCGGGGCGGCCGACGCGCTGCACCGGGATCTGGGTGGCGGCCGCGGCCTGGAAGTCCTCGAAGCCCATGCCGACGCGCTCCGCGGTGGCCTTCGTCATCTCGGTGACGATGAAGCCGGGGGCGACGGAGTTGGCGGTGACGCCGAACTTGCCGAGCTCCTTGGCGAGGGTCTTGGTGAAGCCCTGCAGGCCGGCCTTGGCGGCGGCGTAGTTGGCCTGGCCGCGGTTGCCGAGCGCCGAGGACGAGGAGAGGTTCACGATGCGGCCGAACTTGGCGTCCACCATGTGCTTCTGGCAGGCCTTCGACATCAGGAAGGCGCCGCGCAGGTGCACGTTCATGACCGTGTCCCAGTCGGTCGCGCTCATCTTGAAGAGCAGGTTGTCGCGGAGCACACCCGCGTTGTTGACGAGGATCGTCGGCGCGCCGAGCTCCTCGGCGATACGGGCGACGGCGGCCTCGACCTGGGCCTCGTCGGACACGTCGCAGCCGACGGCGATCGCCCTGCCACCGGCCGCGGTGATCTGCGCGACGGTGTCCTTGCAGGCGGCCTCGTCGAGGTCGATGACGGCCACGGCGCGGCCCTCGGCGGCGAGCCGTACGGCGGTCGCCGCGCCGATGCCTCGCGCTGCGCCTGTCACGACAGCGACGCGCTGCTCAGTGGTGGACATGCTGGTTCTCCTCGCCCTTGGATACGGCTCTTGGGGTGCGGCCCACGGTACGCCCCGATGGTGAGCGACCGCTTAGTACCTTCAGCTGGACGAGACGCTAGAAGCCCTGGCACCGGGTGTCAACGGCCCACCGGGAGGTGTGACGCAGTGGTGGTCAAGGAGGCGTGGCGCTTCACCGCACCAGCAGGCCCAGAAGTCGCTCCACCTCGGCCTCGGGATCCGCCGTCAGACCGGTGTGCACCGGCCCCGGCTGGACCACCGTGGAGCGCGGCGCGATCAGCCACCGGAAGCGCCGCCCCGCGTCGTCCCGCTCCGCCTGACCCGCGCCGGCCCCGCCCTCGCAGATCCGCTCGACGGCGCCGAGCGCGGCCCGGATGCCGGGCACGTCGGCCGCCGGGTCCAGGGCGAGGAGCTTGGCCTCGTCCAGGTGCGTGCGCGCGGCCACGAAGGACTTGGCGCGGCAGTAGACCACCACCCCCGCGTTGAACTGCTCGCCGCGCTCCACCCGCGGCACGACGCGCACCAGCGCGTACTCGAAGACGTCGCGCTCGCTCACTTGACGGCCCCCTTCGGCTGCGGCTCGCCCAGCGCGATCCGTTCGTGGATGGTCGCCGCGCGCGGCAGCAGTGCCGTCACGTAGGCGCGGCGCACCTCGTCCGCGCTGTCGAAGCCGGGCTCGTCGGCCAGCCATTCCCCGGGCACCTCGGCCACGACCTCGGTGAGCAGCTCCTCGGTGACGAGGGGGGCGAGCTCGGCGGCGGCCGCCGCGATGTCGGGGCCGTAGGGGGCGAGGACGTGGTCGGACGCGTCGTACGGCTTGGTGGCCGCGGTCCCCGCGGTGCGCCAGTTGTGGTGCCAGATCATGCTCGCGCCGTGGTCGATGAGCCAGAGGTCGCCGTGCAGGCGGAGCAGGTTGGGGTTGCGCCAGGACCTGTCGACGTTGTTGATCAGGGCGTCGAACCAGACGATGCGGCCGGCCTCGGCCGGGCCGACGTCGTAGGCGAGCGGGTCGAAGCCGAGGGCTCCGGAGAGGAAGTCCATGCCGAGGTTGAGCCCACCGCTCGCCTTGAGCAGCTGCTGCACCCGCTCGTCGGGCTCGCCGAGGCCCAGGACCGGGTCGAGCCGGATCCCCACGAGCCGCGGCACCCGCAGGCCGAGCCTGCGGGCCAGTTCACCGCAGATCACCTCGGCGACGAGCGTCTTTCGGCCCTGTCCCGCGCCGGTGAACTTGATGACGTACGTCCCGTACCTGCCGTGGTCGTCGACCTCGACGACCCCGGGCAGCGAGCCGCCCTCCCGCAGGGGCGTGACGTAGCGGACCGCGGTGACTTCGCTGAGCATCGCCCCAGATTACTGCCGGTCGCGAGCTGTTCGATCACATGCCCCGCTGCCTAGAGTGCCCGGCATGGACTCACCTGATCTTCCTCGGCAGTTCGCCCGCACGCGCCGGTTCTCCCTGGGCGTGCCGCGCGGCTTCACGGTCTCTCCGGACGGTGAGCGGGTGCTGTTCGTGCGGTCGGCCGCGGGTGACGACCCGGTGGGCAGGCTGTGGCTGTACGAAGACGGGGCGGAGCGCATGCTGGCCGACCCGGCGGCTCTGGGCGGCTCGGGGCCGGTGCCCGAGGCGGAGCGGGTCCGCAGGGAGCGCGCGCGGGAAGCGTCGCAAGGAGTGGTCGCTTTCGCGACCGACCACCACGCGCGCGTGGCCGCCTTCACGCTGGGCGGCGCGCTCTGGCTGGTGGAGACCGACGGCGGCCCGCCGCGCCGGATCCGCACGGCGGGCCCGGCGGTCGACCCGCGCCCCTCGCCGGACGGCACCCTCGTCGCGTACGTCTGTGGCGGCGCCCTGCGCGTGGTCGGCGCCGACGGCAGCGGCGACAGGGCGCTCGCGGAGCCCGAGGGCGCGGAGGTCACCTACGGCCTCGCCGATCACGTGGCCGCCGAGTCGATGGGCAGGCAGCGCGGTTTCTGGTGGTCTCCGGGGAGCGACGCGCTGCTCGTCGCTCGCGTGGACGCCTCCCCGGTGCGGGTCTGGTGGCTCTCGGACCCGGCCCGCCCGGAGCAGGCGCCGCGCGCCGTCCGCTATCCGGCTGCGGGTACCGCGAACGCCGTGACGTCCCTGCACATCCTGCGCGTCGACGGCACCCGGACCTCCGTGGTCACCCCGGAGCGCGCGTCGGAGCACCACGGCGCCGGGGAGTGGACGGACGACGCCTTCGACTACGTCCCCACGGTGCGCTGGGACGCCCACGGTCCGCTCGTCACGCTGCAGACCCGCGATCAGCGCTCGGTCCACGTCCTGGAGGTCGACCCGGAGACCGGCGGGACACGAGCGCTCGACCACCTGAGCGACCCCGCCTGGCTGGAGCTCATGCCGGGCACGCCGCTGCGTCTGGACAGCGGCCGCCTCGTGCGGCTCGGGGAGGCGCCGGGGCGCACGCGCGGTCTGCGCGTGGGCGACGCGGGCACGCCGCGCGGCCTCCAGGTGCGCGAGGTCCTCGCCGCCACGGGCGAGCGCCTGTGGTTCACCGCGTCGACCGAGCCGACGGAGGTCCACGTCTGGTCGTTCGAGCATGCCGACGACCAGGCCGGCGACCTGCGCCAGCTCAGCGAAGGCCCCGGTGTGCACACGGCGGCGGTCGGGGGCGACACCGTGGTCCTGGACAGCAGGACCCCCGACGGGCAGACCGTGACCGTGCTGCGCGGCGGCGAGCCCACCGGGCGGATCGCCGTGTACGCCGAGGAGCCGGTTGTTTCCCCGCGCCCCCGCCATCTCACACTCGGTGAGCGGGAGTTGCGCAGCGCGCTGTATCTGCCGTCCTGGCACGAACCGGGTGCCGGGAAGCTGCCGGTGCTGCTCTGTCCCTACGCGGGTCCGGGAATCCAACTCGTGGTCCACGCGCGCGGGTGGTGGACGGTCGTGGCCCAGTGGTTCGCCGAGCAGGGCTACGCGGTGCTGATCACCGACGGGCGCGGCACGCCCGGTCGCGGCGACGACTGGTCCCGGGCCGTGCACGGGGACCAGCTGACGCCCGTGCTCGACGACCAGGTGGACGCGCTGCACGCCGCCGCGGAGCGGTTCCCCGACCTCGACCTGGAGCGGGTCGGCATCCGCGGCTGGTCGTTCGGCGGGTATCTGGCCGTGGGCGCCGTGCTGCACCGGCCCGATGTCTTCCACGCGGCGGTGGCGGGCGCGGCCCCCTCGGACCTGCGTCTCTACGACACGCACTGGAAGGAGCGCTACCTGGGCCACCCCGACGTGCGGACGGCCGCGTACGAGAACTGCTCGCTGGTCGCGCACGCCCACCGTCTGAGGCGCCCTCTGATGCTGGTGCACGGCATGTCCGACGACAATGTGCTCCCCGTCCACCTGCTGCGCCTCTCCTCGGCGCTCCTTGCCGCGGGCCGCCCGCACAGCGTGCTGCCGCTGTCCGGCGCGAGTCATCTGGTGAGCCAGGAGGACCAGGCGGCGAACCTGCTGCGGTGCGAACTGGACTTCCTGAGCAAGCACCTGTCACCGTCGGCCGGTCCGGCGCAAGCACCGGCACGGTCATCGACTCGGGCCCAGGTGCCGTCACCGTAGCCGTCGTGCGCCCTTGAGGGTTTGAACACCTTGACCCCCGGCCGCGTATCACTGGCCATGACGACTTCCGAAGAGACCGCCTACGGGACGGCCGCAGGGCCCAGCCGCCGTACCGTCATGGCCACGCTCGGCGCAGCGGGGTGCGCCGCCGCCCTGACCGCCTGCGGCGGCAGCGACGGCAAGGACTCCTCCGAGCCCGCGGGCGCCGCCGGGACCGCCCTGGCCAGTACGTCGGACATCCCGGTGGGCGGCGGCAAGATCTTCAAGGACGCGGGCGTGGTGGTCACCCAGCCGACCGCGGGCTCGTTCAAGGCCTTCTCCAACCGCTGCACCCACAAAGGGTGCGCGGTGTCGAGCGTCGGGGGCGGCACCATCAACTGCCCGTGCCACGGCAGCAAGTTCGACGTCGCCGACGGCAGCGTCAAGGGCGGTCCCGCGCCGAAACCGCTGCCGACGGCCGAGATCACCGTGACGGGCGACTCCATCGAGCTGGCCTGAAAGCCTGTCTAAGAGCCTCCCGGCCGCTTCCAGGCCCCGAGGACCTCGTCCGTGGTGGTGACGGTGGCGACGAGCGCGAGGGTGTTGCGGACCATCGCGGGCGTGTAGTCGGCCGGTACTCCGGCGATGGCGTCGGCGGGCACGACGGCGGTGTAGCCGAGGTTCACGGCGTCGAACACGGCGTTCGGGATCGCGACGTTGGCCGAGACCCCGGTGATCAGCAGGGTGCGGCAGCCGAGGTTGCGCAGCAGGGGATCGACGTCGGTGCCCGCCACGGGCGAGAGGCCGTGCAGGCGGCGTACGACGAAGTCCTCGTCGCGGACCTCGATCGGCGGCGCGATCCGCACGGCCGCAGTGCCCGAGAGCTGCTGCACGGGCAGCCGCTCGGCGGCGCGGAAGAGCCGGGCGTTGTGGTTGGCCCCGCGACCGTCGGGCCGCCGCTCGGCGAACGCGTGCAGGACCTGGACACCGCTCTGGTGGGCCGCGTCGACCAGCCGGGCGACGTTGCCGAGCGCGCCCGACGTCCGCGCCGCCGCGGCGAGTTCGGGCAGGGCGCTCTCCGTGCCGACGACACCCTGCTGGCACTCGACGGTCAACAGGGCGGTGGTGGCGGGGTCGAGGAGTTCTCTGAGCTGTTCGTACGACGGCATGGCTCCCCCTTGTCGCGGGCGTCCCGGACACCGGTCGGCGGGCCGGCGCCCTCCCGGCCCCGGAGTTCGCGCGAGGCTAACGGCCATTGCGCCACGAGGGAAGAGCCCTCATCCTTTCCTGGCGCACGGTTTCTGACGCCCAGTCAGGACTGCCAGGCCGGACGTACGACGGACCGTACGGCCGGATCGCCATTCGGAAGGGACCACACATGGCCGTCACCCAGCGCCGGGGCCGCAGGATCATGATGACGCCGGACGAGCTCGACGCATTCCTCACCGCGGAACGCACGTGCCGGGTGGCGACCGTGGCCCCGGACGGCGCCCCGCATGTCAGCACCCTCTGGTTCGCCTGGGACGGCACCTCGATGTGGCTGTACTCGATCACCCGCAGCAAGCGCTGGGCCGACCTGCGCAAGGACCCGCGGATCGCCGTGGTGGTCGACGCGGGTGAGCAGCTCGGGGAGTTGCGCGGCGTGGAGCTCTCGGGCCCGGTGACCTTCGTCGGCGAGGTGCCGCGCACCGGCGAGCCGTGCCCCGAACTCGACGCTCCGGAGCGGCTGTTCGCCCGCAAGAACTTCGGCCTGGACGAGATGCCGCACGACGGCCGCCACGCGTGGGCCCGCCTGACACCGGACGCCGTCGCGTCGTGGGACTTCAGGAAACTGGCCGGCTTCGGCCCGCGGGAAGCCGACACGGACCCGCGGGAAGCCGACGCAGGCCCGCGCAAAGCCGACGCGGGCCCGCAGGAAACCGGCTGAGGCTTACCGGAGCCCTGCCCCCGCCGCTCTGAGCGCCTCCGCGGCCGCCCTGATCGAGGGGCGGCGGTCCGCGTCCGCGCGCCACACCACGTACACATGCCGCCGCACCCGGTGCCGGACCGGCACCGTGCGCACGCCCGCGGGCATCGGGTCGCGGCCCAGCTGCGGCGCCACGCATACGCCCAGACCGGCCGCGACAAGCGCGAGCTGAGTGTGGTGCTCCTCCGCGCGGTGCGCGATACGCGGCTCGATGCCCTTGCCGCGCAGCGTGAACATCAGCCACTCGTGGCAGAACTCGCCCTCTGCCCAAGTGATCCACTCGTCGTTCGCGAACTCCTCCAGGTCCACTTCGGCCCGGTCGGCGAGGGGGTGCGCCGCGGGCATCGCGACGTCCGCGGGGTCGTCGAGCAGAGGCGCCTTGACCAGGCCCTCCGGGATGGGCATCGGCTTGTTGTACCAGTCGAGGACGATCGCCATGTCGAGGTCGCCGCGCACCACGGCCGCGACCGCGGGCACCGGCTCCATCTCCTGGCAGCTCACCCGCAGCCCGGGATGGTCGGTGCGCAGCGCGGACAGCGTGGCGGGCATCAGGCCGCGCGCGGCCGTGGGGAAGGCGGAGATCCGCAGCTCACCGACCGCCTTGCCGCGCTGCTCCTCCAGGTCCGCCTGGGCGAGCTCGACCTGCGAGAGGATCCGCGCGGCGTGCTCGGCGAGCAGCCGCCCGGCGTCGGTCAGGCGCACGCCCCGGCCGTTCTTGGCAAGCAGCTGCTGGCCCACCTCGCGCTCCAGCTTCGTCATCTGCTGCGAGACCGCCGACGTCGTGACGTGCAGGCCCGCGGCCGCGCCGCTGACCGAGCCGTGCCGGGCCAGGGCGTCGAGGGTGCGCAGGCGCTCCAGGTTCAACATGTAAGCGATGCTACGCGATACCCGACACGAAAACTCGCTTGTGCTACGAGATCGCCAGGGTCCATCGTGAGACGCATGAGCACCGTGACCCCGCAGCCCCGGTCAGCCGCCACACCGGCCACCGGCTCCCCCGCGCCCGTGTCCTCCACCCCCACCAGCGCGCGGGCCGAGGGCAACGGGTCCGGCCGCTCCGCCCTTGACTGGCGCATCCGTTTCGGTGTCCTCTCCCTGATCTGGGGCTTCAGCTTCCTGCTGATCAAGGTGGGCACCGAAGGGTACGCGCCGTTCCAGGTCACCCTGGGCAGGCTCGTGTTCGGCACCCTCGTGATCGCCGCCGTGCTCGTGGTGAAGCGGGAGCGGCTGCCGCGCGGGGTGCGGACCTGGCTGCATCTGACGGTGGCGGCCTTCCTGCTCAACGCCCTGCCGTTCTCGCTCTTCGCGTATGCGGAGCTGACCATCCCGTCGACGCTCGCCGGGATATGCAACGCGATGTCACCCCTGTGGGGCATGGTGCTCTCCCTCGTCGCGCTCTCCGAGGACCGGCCGACCCGCCGCCGCGTCGCGGGCCTCGGCCTCGGCTTCTTCGGGGTCCTCACGGTGCTCGGCGCGTGGCAGGGCTTCAGCGGACTGGACCTCGGTGGCATGACCATGGCGCTGCTCGCCTCGCTCAGCTACCCGGTCGGCTGGATCTACGTGCGCCGTACGCTGGCGGGCTCCGGCCACTCGAACCTCTCCCTGTCCGGCGGTCAGCTGCTGATCGCGTCCGTCGAACTGGCCGTGGTGACACCGCTGTTCACCTCGATGCCGACACACTTCCCCGTCGTGCCGCTGCTGGCGGTCGTGGCGCTCGGCGCCCTCGGCACCGGAGTCGCCTTCCTGCTGCAGTACGCGCTGGTCTCCGAAGTCGGCCCGACCACCGCCCAGATGGTCACGTACTTCGTTCCGGTCATCGCCACCGCCGCGGGCGTCGCGGTGCTCGGCGAGTCCCTGAGCTGGTCGACACCGGTCGGCGCGGTCATCGTCCTGGCGGGCGCGGCCCTCACCCAGTCCAGGTCGCGCGGGACGACGGTCGTCGCCGGTGCCGGGCCGCGCGCCACCACGGACGCCGCCGGACGGCCGCCCCGTCAGTCGTAGCGGCGCACCGGAGCGGGCCCGGTGGCGGCGGCGACGGCGTCCGCCACCGCCACGATGTCCTCGTCGTCGAGCGCCGCCACGGTGATCCGCACCCCGGGCGGCGTCCCCAGCCGGAACCGCGCCCCCGGAGCCACGGCCCAGCCCGCGTGCAGCAGCCGTGCGACCGCCCCGGTCTCGTCGGGCACCGGCACCCATACGTTCATGCCGCTGCGCCCGTACGCGAGAACGCCGCGCTCGGCGAGCGCCGAGATCAGCGCGTCCCGCCGCCGCCCGTAGGAAGCCGCCACCACGCGGGCGTCGACCGCGCCGTCGGCCCAGAGCCGGGCGACGGCGCGCTGCTGCAACCGGCTCACCCAGCCGGGCCCGAGCCGCTGGCGCCCCCGTACCCGGTCGATGGTGACGGCGTCGCCCGTGAGCACCGCGAGCCGCAGATCGGGGCCGTACGCCTTGGCGGTCGAGCGGGTGAGGGCCCATGTGCGGGTCGCCCCCGCCAGCGGGTGCAGCGGCAGGTCGACGATCCCGTGGCCGTGGTCGTCCTCGATGAGCAGCACGTCCTCGTGCGCGGCGAAGACCTTTCGCAGGGCTCGCGCGCGTGGGGCGGTGACGGCGGCGCCCGTCGGGTTCTGCGCGCGGTCCGTCACGACGGCTGCCCGGGCGCCTGACGCCAGCGCCCGCTCCACGTCGGCGGGCAGCGGCCCTTCGTCGTCCACGCCCACCGGAACCGCGCGAAGACCCAGGGCGGAGACGAGGTCGAGCAGACTTCCCCAGCCCGGATCCTCCAGGGCCACCCCGTCGCCGGGCTTGAGGTGGGCGGCGAGCACCCGCTCGATGGCGTCGAGCGATCCGGAGGTGACGGCCAGTGGGGCGTGGGGGACGCCGTCCGCGTCGAAGGCCAGGCGCGCCTGGCGTTCGAGCTCAGGGTCCACGGCGCCCTCTCCGTAGAGGACGGGTTGCCGGTCGCTCTGTGCCGCGGCCGCCGCGAAGGCCGCGGTGAGCGGGGGCAGCAGCTTCGGGTCCGGGTTGCCCTTGGAGACGTCGCACACCCCGGGCGGCGCGTCCACCCGGATGAGTTCCCGCGTGGTGGTGGCGGGCTTCGCCCGTACGCGACTGCCGCGCCGCCCGGCCGTCTCGATGACCCCCCGTTCGCGCAGGGTGCGGTAGGCGGCCGCCACGGTATTGGGATTCACGCCGAGACGCGTCGCCAACTCCCGCAGGGGCGGAAGCAGTTGACCCGGTTCAAGGCCGCCGTCACCCACCGCCCGCTCCACGCTGGCGGCAATCTCGGCTGCGCGCCGACCTTCGATCGGATACTCTCCTAGCACAAAGCAGATTATGCACTAGTGCAATAACTGCCGCAAGCCGTGAGGCCGCAAGCCGCGAGCCCCAAGTCACCAGCACCAGCACCAGCACCAGCACCAGCACCAGCACGACAGGCAAGCAGTACACAGGGTCAGCAGTACAGGGAGAGCCATGCAGACGACGCCGAGCGCCACCGCCGCCACCTCGCCGGAGAGCGCCGCCTACACACCGACCGACCGCACGATCCCCACCCGCTCGCGGGAGCGCGCTTCGTACGACCGCGAAACGGTGCACGCGATACTCGACGAGGCCTACGTCTGCCACCTCGGCTTCGTGCGCGACGGCGCCCCCGTGGTCCTGCCGACGCTGTACGGCCGGGTGGGCGACCGCCTGTACGTGCACGGCTCGACGGGGTCCCGACCGCTGCGCATGGCGGACGCCGCCGCCTCACAGGGGCAGGATCAGGGACAGGAGCAGAAGCAGGACCCGGGCCTTCAGGTGTGCCTGACCGTCACCCACGTCGACGGCCTGGTCCTGGCCCGCTCGGCCTTCCACCACTCCATCAACTACCGCTCCGTGGTGGTCCACGGCACCGCCCACCCGGTCACGGACCCGGAGGAGAAGCGGGCCGCGCTGGACGCGCTGGTCGACCACGTCGTACCCGGCCGCGCCGCCGACTCGCGCCCCGCCAACGCCAAGGAACTCGCCGCGACCGCCGTCCTCCGCCTCGACCTCGACGAGGTGTCGGCGAAGGCACGCACCGGCGGCCCGAACGACGACGCCGAGGACATGGACCTGCCCTACTGGTCGGGGGTGGTCCCGCTGCGCAGGACCCACGGCGACCTGATCCCCTCGGCGGACCTCGCGCCGGGCATCGAGGCGCCCGACTACTTGTCCGCGCTGTGATCCCGTAGCCGCGCGGAAGGCGGACCGCGGAGGGCTGGACGCGGAGCCTGCGCCAACCTGCGTGTACCTGCGTGTACCTGCGTGTACCTGCGTCTACCTGCGCCTATGGGAAGCCGAGCTCCGGATCGGTGCCGGTCAGCTCACCGCTGGCGGCCCACAGCCGGGCGGCGACGGCCTGATCCGCCAGGTGCGCGGGGACGGGCTCTCGCCGCGGTACGCCCCGCAGACCGAAGACCCTCGGCCCCCACACCTGCCCGCCCTGGACCTCCGCGTCGAGCACGGCACGGACGATGGGCCACGCTCCGGCGTCCTTGCCCTGCACCAACAGCCCGGCGGGCAGGGCGCGCAGCCGCTCGCCGGGGGTGGTGACGTGCACGGGGGCGCGGGAGGGGGTGAGGGAGTCCAGTGCGCCGCCCGGGTGCGCCACCACACTGAGCACCGTGCTGCCGGTGGCCCGCAGACGGCGATCGAGTTCGAGGCCGAAGTACATCTGCGCCAGCTTCGACCGGCCGTAGGTGCGCTTGGGCCGGTAGTCACGGGCCGACTGCAGGTCGTCCAGATCCAGTCGCTCGGACCGCGCCGCGAAGCTGCCCACCGTCACGACGCGGCTCGCCGGAGCGGCGCACAGCAGAGGCGCCAGCCACTGTGTGAGCGCGAAGTGGCCGAGATGGTTGGTGCCGAACATCAACTCGTGGCCGTCCCCGGTCTCCCGACGCGGCGGATCGTCCAGCGCGACCCCCGCGTTGTGGACCACGGCGTCGAGATGATCGAGATCCAGCCTGTCCACGGCGGCCTTGAGGGACGACAGGTCGGCGAGGTCCAGCTGAAGGTGCCTCAGGCGCGCGCCGGGGACACGCGAGCGAATCGAGGCCATGGCGGTGTCGGCCTTCGCCGTGTCCCGGCTGCCGAGTACGACCTCGGCACCGGTGGCGGCGAGCTGCTCCGCGACGAAGAAGCCGATGCCGGCGTTGCCCCCGGTGACCAGGAAGGTCCTGCCTTCGGCGGACGGCAGCCGGTGAACGTCCCACGGCCGGGGCGCGGGCTGGGGCGGGGAAGACATGGTGACGGACTCCTCGTACTCGGGCGACTGCCTCATGCGACGGACGCATGAGGCAGGCTCATGGGGCGTACTCATGGGGCGTACTCACGGACCGGACTCACGGACCGGACTCACGGGATGAGCTCACCGGATGAGCTCCTGAGCACCGACCACCCGCTCAAGCTCGCACCCGCTACCGACATACCGCCGACAGATCACGCCCGCTTCCGACAGATCCCGGCTGCTCCGGCCAGACACCCGGCCCCGGAGCGGGGCAGCGAAGAACGGGGCGGTGCCGGAGCCCACCGCGCGGCCCCGCCGCCAGCTCCTGCCCCACTCTCACCCGCAGCCCCCACCCCCACCCCTACGCCGACACCGCACCCCGCCGCCCCGCCACCGCACCCCGCGTCTCCGCGACGGCGAGCCCCGTCACCGCGGCCAGCATCAGGGCCGTGCCCGCGACGGTCGCCGCCGTGAGCGTCTCGCCGAGCAGCGCGACCGCGATGACCGCGGCACCCACCGGCTCCAGAAGCATGATCACGGAGACGGTCGCGGAGCGCACGACGGCCGCCCCCGCGAAGTACAGCGCGTACGCGACCGCCGTCGGCACGGCGGCGATGTACAGCAAGTAGAGGCCCATCCGCACGGGTTCGGCGGTGTGCGGCAGCAGCCCCTCGGCCAAGGCGAGCGGCAGCAGGCAGAGCGAGACGACGGCGAACGCCCAGACCGTGGTGTCGGACGAGTCGGCTCCGCCGTCCCGCCCCCACCGCCGCGTGAGCAGCGTCATGGCGGCGTACGCGGCCGCCGAGACGAGCCCCCAGACCACCCCGGTCGGCCGCACGGTCGCGCCACCGCCGTCACCGTCCCCGAGGACGAGCACGACGAGGCCGGTGAGGGCGCCCACGACGGCGACGGCGCCGCCGCGTCCGAGCCGCTCCCCCAGCGTCAGGCGTGCGCCGAGCGCGATGAGGACGGGCCCCGAACCCATGGTGACGACGGTGCCGACCGCGAGGCCGGTCGCCTCGACGGAGGCGAAGTAGGCGGTCTGGAACACCGCGAGGGCCACGCCCGTCGCGACGATCCGGCGCACCCTTCGGCTCAGCGGCCCTGCGTGCGCGACGCGGGAAGCGAGGTGCGGGGCGACCCGGCACGGCCGCATCAGCCGCGTGGCCGCGCGGGCGGCGAGCAGCAGGACGAACCCGCCCGCGCACCGCCAGAAGGAGAGGCTGACCGGGCCCATGTCACCGGTCTCGAAGACCAGCGCGGCCGCGGCTCCCGCGGTGCCCCCCGCGGTTCCGGCGACGATGAGATAGAGGAGTCCCCGCCCGACGGGAAGCCCGAGGGCGGCGGCAACCGGGACAGTGGCGTTCGAGGTAGCGCCATGCACGGCAGCCGCACAAGAGGAAGTGGACACGTCGGACGACGTGCTCGACAGATGTGACACGTGAGTTCTCCGCAGCAGAGAGGGATGTCTGGCTCCGTCTGCGGGCAGCACCGTTCTGCCCAGCCATCCGGCTGGACAAGATCCGTGGGCGCCCCGCGCTAACCGGCGGGGGGCGGAAGAACGAGCGCTCGTGCGTGCATGATCAGCACACTAGGTTGCGCCGCCGACGCGCGACAACTGCGTTTCGGATGCCGGGACACCGCCGTCAACGCCGTCACCACCGTCGCCCGCGGGCCCGGCCGTCGGCGCCGACGACTGGGCGATGAACGCCCCCACGAGCACCACCGCGCCACCCACGACCTGCGGCGCCGAGAGGTGTTCGCCCAGGACGACCCAGGCCAGGGCGGTCGCGATGACGGCTTCGAGGCAGGCCACGACGCCGGCCACCTGAGGCGAGAGCCTGCGCACGGACAGGACGCCGGTGACGTAGGCGACGACCGTGGCGATGAGCACGATCCAGGTCAGCAGGGCCCAGGCCGGCACGGCCGAGCCGTCCAGGTCCGCGTCGCCCGCGAGCACCGACCAGTCCATGCCCCACGGCCGCGCGACGACGGTCAGCACGGCGGTACCGACCAGCAGCCCGTACGCGATGACGCCGAGCGGGTCGGGGGCGTCGTCGCCCGCGTCGCTGCCCTGGTCGGACAGGACGAAGTAGCCGACCTGGCAGCAGGCGGCACCGAGCGCGAGCACCAGCCCCACCGCGTCGAAGCTCAGCCCGGCCCACACCTCGACGACGCAGGCGAGCCCGCCGACGGCGAGCACCACCCCGAGCGCGGCCGCCCGCGTGACGGGCCGCCGCTGCACGAAGCGCACCCAGCCGAGGACGAGCGCGGGCGCGAGGTACTCGATCAGCAGCGCGACCCCGACGGGGATGCGCGAGAGCGCGGCGAAGTAGCAGGCCTGGACGCCCGCGACGGCGAGGAGACCGAACCCGGCGAGCAGCGCGGGCCTGCTGCGCAGCAGGCCGCGATGGCGCCAGGCCACGGGCAGCATCACCAGGGCGGCGCCCGCCACCCGCAGCCACACCACGTGCAGCGGGTCGAGTCCCGCTTCGATCAGTGGCTTCGCCGCGACCCCCGAGCCGCCGAAGGCGACCGCCGACACGAGGGCCAGGCCGAGCCCGGCTCCCCTGCCGCCCTTGTCCTGACCGCCCCGACCTCCCGGGCCGTCCGGATTCACCCGGCTCGCCCGGCTCCCCTGCATCTCGTCTGACCCTTGCACCGGCACATCATGGCAGGCGACGTCAGGAGCTTCACTCCTTTTGACCCCTGTCTCAATCGGCGGACGCCCCGCCGCTCACCGGCAGTTCTCCCAGGCCGTTCACCGGCAGTTGTCACAAGCCGTTCACCGGCAGGTTCCCCGCCGCGATCAACAGCCGGAGCCAGGGCCTCCGATGTACCCGTGTTCGCCGGCACCGGACGCGTGCCGCCTGCAGGCCGCCTCTATGCGCCGCAGCAGCGTCGGCACCTCGACCCGGGCCCGCGCGAGGACCTCGACGGCGCGGCAGTCCGGGTCGGTGACGAGTCCGGCGAGCAGGTCCATGCCGAGGGCGTGCGGTTCTCCGCGCAGCTCGGCGCGTTCGAGTGCCGCGTCCATCGCGGTGGAGGCGGCCGGTGACCAGCCCGTCTCGGGGGCCGCGGTCACCACCGGCACGGCGCCGGAGTCCTCGACGGTGCCCTGCCACCGCAGGCCGTAGCCGATGCTGCGCTGGACGAGGTAGCCGAGGACGCGGACCGCCTGCGCGCCGCTCTCGAAGACGGCGCGCACCTCCGGGTCGGTCTCCAGGAGCGAGTGCAGCAGGTGCGCGGTGTCGATCTGCCGGTCCCCGTCCCGCAGGGCGCGGCGGCGCGCGCCGGCCACCACGGACGCCAGCTCAGGGCTGAGCCTGGGGTCGAGTTCTGCTCGGGAGTCGAGTTCTGCTCGGGTCGGGCCGGATTCGGCACCGGGCGGGGTACGGCTTTGCACATCTCCCACCACATCAACCCCTGGGGGCATATGCATCGGCGGCGGGAAGCATCTTCGCGTCCGACACAGGTTGGGCACGGGTGCGTTGGTTGTCCTCCTTACGGATGAGATCCACCGGAGCACCTCCTCCGGGTGTGCCGTCGAGCCGCGCACGGGCACGCAACCGCGCTGTGGCAGCACACGTCTCAGACATGCATGAGGGACAGGTGCTGGATGGTCGCCCTGCCGGCGATCGACGGCAGGCAGTACGTCTACCGGGTGTACGCACCCGACGACGCGCTGCCCGCCGACCTGTTCTGGGAGGCGTGGCACTGCCACGACGAGGGTCCGTTCCCAAGGGCCTCGGACCTCTTCGACGCGGCGGTGATACGGCGGGTCGGCTAGGGCTGTTCTGACGGTTCTCCGCGGGAGGAGGAGCGACGCCCGGATCGCCCCAGGGCCGGGCTCGGGCAGGCCGGCGGGACGGGTCACCAAACCTGACGGTTCATCAGTATTGAATGTTCCAGGCCCTGCGGCTACGTTCCGCGACACCGTAGCTGCGGCCGTCGCAGCGTCCGACGGGAAGGGGTGGCCGCATGGCCGAAGTCAGCGCGGAAGCACGCATCGAGGCGCCCGCCGAGAAGGTCTGGGCCCAGCTCACCGACTTCTCCTCGTACGGCGAGTGGAACTCCACGCACACGAGCTTCCCGCAGGGCGGCCCCGCCACTCTGGAGCCGGGCGGCACCTTCGTGGAGAACATGAAGCTGATGGGCTTCCCCGCCGAGGTCAACTGGACGATCCAGGAGCTGGAGCCCGCCCGCGTCCTGGCCATCGCGGGCAAGGGCCCCATGGGCGTGAACGTCGGCACGCGCTACTCCCTCTCGCCCGAGGGCTCCGGCACGCTGGTCCGCATCGAGGGGGAGTTCACCGGCGCCGCCGTGTCCCTCATGGCGGGCAAGCTCAAGGACTCGGCGACCGCCGCCCTCAACGAGTCGCTGCGCAAGCTGGACGGACTGGTGACGGTCTGACCCGCCCGGCCCCCGGAGACGACCGGTCCCGCCCCGCCCCCGTAGAAGAACGGCCGCCACAGAGAGAACGAGGCGCCCCACACCATGCGTGCGGGGCGCCTCGTCCGTGGCCGTGAGGCGTCGGCCTCCACCAGCTCAGTCCTCATCAGCGAGGATCAGGTACAGCTTCTTGCGGGCGTCGTTGATGACGGTGACCGCCTTCTCGCGCTGCTCCTTGCTGCCGGTCTTCCAGACCTGGCCGAACGCCTCCATCAGACCGAAGCCGGCCTGCCGGATCTCATTCAGGGTGTCCCAGTCGACCCCGCGCCCGGCCTCTTCCCAAGGCGCTTCGGGGCCTTCCTCGGCCGACGTGCGACCGGCCTCGGTGAGCGAGAAGAGCTTTTTGCCGCCCTCGCTCGCGCTGGTGATCAGGCCCTCGTCCTCCAGGAGCTGGAGAGTCGGGTAGACCGAGCCGGGGCTGGGCTTCCACGCCCCGCCGCTGCGCTCGGCGATCTCCTGGATCATTTCGTAGCCGTGCATGGGCCGGTCCTTCAGAAGAGCCAGGATCGACGCGCGCACGTCGCCGCGCCGCGCCCTGCCGCGCGGTCCGCCGCGCCCGCCGCGGCCGCCCCAGGGGCCACCCGGTCCACCGGGGCCACCCGGTCCACCGGGGCCGCCCGGTCCGCCGAAGCCGGGGCCGAAGGGACCGAACGCGCCGCGCCGCCCTTCGAAGCCACCGAATCCGCCGAATCCTTCGCGGCCGAAGCCTTCCCGGCCCCCGGGGCCGCCGCGGCGGCCGTGTCCATGGCCGCGCCCGTGCTCGTGCTCGTGTTCAAAACCGTGGGAACGCATAGCGATCACTCCTTGGTGTCTATCGACTTGGTGTCCATCGACTTCGTGTCGTGGTCTTCGTGTCGCAGATCGGGAACTCCGATCTTTGATCAGTCGCGAATCTATCGCGATGCGTCAACGATATATCGGAACAGTTCGCCTGACAACCCTGCTTCCGACCTGGCGTCCTCTGACGCTGAACTTCGACCCTTTGCCAATGAGCCTTGACCGACCCGACCCGACTCGACCCGACTCGACGCGACAGGCACCCCACGAGCGATGCTTCGTGACGGAGGCCCAAGCGGAACTGACGCCGCGGTGGGTCAGGGCGCGACCTTCCAGGTCCACGGCACGGAAGCCATGAACGCCCCAGCCCAGCCCCCACCCCGCAAGCCAATCGCCCCCCCCAGCCCCCTAACCCAGTCCAGTAACCCGGAATTGGCCTTACCCCCGCGCTCCGCGGCCCTCTACCGTCATCACATGCCGACTCCCCACCGCATCCGCATCGTCGACGCCTTCACGGACCGCCCCTTCGCCGGCAACCCGGCCGGGGTCCTGCTCCTCGACGCCTTCCCCGACGACACCTGGCTGCAGCACGTGGCCAGGGAGGTCAACCACGCGGAGACCGCCTTCGCCCACCGGCTCCCCGCGGGCGGCGACGCCGACTGGGCGCTGCGCTGGTTCACGCCCGCCGCCGAGGTCGACCTCTGCGGCCATGCCACTTTGGCCACGGCGCATGTCCTGCACACCACGGGCGCCGCGTCGGGCCCCGTCCGCTTCGCCACCCGCAGCGGCGTCCTCACCGCGACCGCGCACGACGACGGGGCCCTCACCCTCGACTTCCCGACCGCCCCGCTCACCGCCGCCGACGTCCCGGACGGGATCGCGCAGGCCCTCGGCGCCGAGCCGCTCGCCGCGTACGACACGGGTCGGCAGGTCGGCGACCTGCTGGTCGAGCTCGCCGACGAGAAGACGGTCAGGGCGCTCGCCCCGGACCACAAGGCCCTCGTGCAGCACTCCGAGCGCGGCATCATCGCCACGGCCCGCGCCGAGGACCCGTCCGGCGGCTACGACTTCGTCTCGCGCTGCTTCTTCCCGCGTCTCGGCATCGACGAGGACCCGGTGACGGGCAGCGCGCACACCGCCCTCGCCCCCTTCTGGTCCGAGCGCCTCGGCCGCACCGAACTCACCGGCCTGCAGGCCTCGCCCCGCACCGGCCTGGTCCGCACCCGGCTGCACGGCGACCGCACCGTCCTGACGGGCCGGGCGGTCACGGTCATCGAGGGCGAGCTCTTCGCCTGACGGCGCCCCGCGCGCAGAGCGCGTACGGCACGGAGAGCAGAGACCCGTACAGCACTGTGGGGACGTACGAACCACTCGTACGTCCCCACAGCTGCGATACCGACCGGCTCCCGCCTCACGGAGGCGTCGGCAGCCACCCCACCTTCCCCGCGAGCAGGGCGTATCCGACGAACGCCCCGATGTCCAGCAGGGAATGGGCGACGACCAGCGGCCCGACCCGGCCCCACCTGCGGTAGAGCAGCACGAAGACCACGCCCATCGCGACGTTCCCGAGGAACCCGCCGATGCCCTGATACAGGTGGTAGGAGCCCCGCAGCACCGCGCTGCCCACGAGTGCGGCCATCGGCGTCCACCCCAACTGCCCGAACCTGCGCAGCAGATAGCCGACGACGATCACTTCCTCCAGGACCGCGTTCTGCACCGCGGACAGCACGAGGACGGGATACTTCCACCACACCTCGGGCAACGCCTCGGGCACCACGGTGAGGTTGAAGCCGAGCCCGCGGGCCGCCAGGTAGAAAGCGATACCGGTGCTGCCGATCACCGCCGCGATCGCGGCGCCGCGCCCCAGGTCCGGCCACGGCCGCGTCC
Organism: Streptomyces sp. NPDC058308; assembly: GCF_042880275.1. Taxonomy (NCBI): domain Bacteria; kingdom Bacillati; phylum Actinomycetota; class Actinomycetes; order Kitasatosporales; family Streptomycetaceae; genus Streptomyces; species Streptomyces sp. NPDC058308. The sequence continues at coordinate 19,587 of NZ_JBHVZA010000033.1, read as the reverse complement.
GGTCGAACCCGATCGTCCGCAGCCCCGCGCGCTCCCGCAGCAGGAAGTGCGCGACCAGCGCGACCGGCACCAACGCCGTGGCGATACCGAACAATTGCCACGCGAGATCAAGCCATGGCCGACCCGGCGCCGCCGATGTGTTCATCGTCGCGGCCTGGTCCTTCAGACCGCCGGGCTTGGTGACCGACCCGACAAAGCTGATCAGCGCGGACACACCGCTCGCCCCGAGCGAGAGAGCCAGGACGAGCAACGTCTCGTCCCGCAGGATCCGTCGTGAAGTCCCGTCCTCTCGAAAAGAACCGGCCATCGGCCCCGGCTCCGCTTGCACTTCCGCCTCCAGTTGAATAATCCCGCCTCATCCCCATCCCCGCCCCACTAGGGTCTCGAATGAAGTTACGAAGATCGTGCGCGACAGGCCGAGGGGGACGGACACCGGTTCCGGGCGTACGGCCCCCTCACTCCTTGCTCCATCACTCAAGGGAGGGGCACCACCGGTATGGGACGTCACAGCTTGCCCGATGAGCGCGGGACGGCAGCGCCCGACCCCCGGCCCCGCGGGCGTGGGCGTGCGGTCGCCATCGCCACGGCGCTCGTCCTCGTGATCGCGGGCTCCACCGCGGCGGCGGTCCGCAGCGGTCTGCTCTCCTTCGGCGGCTCCTGCGGCGACGACGCGGTACGCCTCGACGTGGTCGCCGCGCCCGCGGTGGCCCCCGCCCTGCGCGAGGCGGCCGACAACGCCCGTGAGGAGGAGATCACCTCGGACGGCCACTGCATCGACGTACGGGTGAGCGCCCGCGACTCGTACAAGGTCGCCGCCGAACTCCGCGCGGGCAAGCGCGATCCGGAGTACGACGTGTGGGTGCCGGACTCCGGCACCTGGGTCCGGCAGGTGGGGCTCGGCTCCAAGCAGACCAAGATCTCGCCCGCGGGCAACATCGCCTCGTCTCCGGTCGGCATCGGGATGGTCCCGTCCGCGGCCGAAGCGCTGGGCTGGCCGAAGAAGACGTACGACTGGCCGACGCTGACCTCGGCCGCCATGAAGGGCGACAGACTCCGCCTGGGCGCCGCCGATCCCGCGCGCAGCGCGACCGGCCTGCTCGCCCTCGCCACGCTGGGCGCGTCGGCGAAGAAGCAGGGCGGCAAGGACGGCGGCACCCGGGCCGCCGCCCTGGCCAAAGCCCTGTCGGCCCGCACCTCGGACAGCGACGGCCAGCTCCTGGACACCCTCTCCCGCGACGGCTCCGGCACCGAGCAGGGCAACCCCCGCCGCAACCAGGCCCTGATCCTCTCCGAACAGGCCGCGTACGCGCACAACGCGTCGGCGGGCGAGGAGAACAGTCTCGACCTGTTCTACCCCAAGGACGGCTCGCCCCGGCTCGACTACCCGTACACCCTGGTCGAGGACGACGAGATGTCCACCGACATGAGCCGCGCGGCGCTGCGCTTCATGACGATGTTCAGCGACGAGGAGGGGCAACGGATCCTGACGGAGCACGGCTTCCGTACCGACTCCGACCGGCCCTCCGGCAAACTGGTCACCGCCGCGGGAGGCCGCGCCCCGCAGCCCTACGCCGCCGAGGCCACCGATCCGCCCTCCGACAAGCAGCTCCAGGAGACCCTGGGCATGTGGACGATCACCGTGCAGAGCGCGCGGCTCAGCACGGTCGTCGACGCCTCCGAGTCCATGCGGCAGTTCGTCCCCGGCCGCAACCAGTCCCGTATGGAGGTCACCAAGTCCTCGCTCCTCCAGGCCCTCGCGGGGTTCACGGACGAGGACGAGATCGGCCTGTGGGAGTTCGCCACCCGCCTTGACGGTGCCCGCGACTACCGCGTGCTGGAGCCGACCGAGCGCCTCGGCGACCGCAAGGGCGGCGGCACCCACCGCGACGAGATGTCCGACGCCTTCAGCGATCTGCAGCCCGTGCCGGGCGGCGCCACCGGCCTGTACGACACCACGCTCGCCGCCTACAAGGAAGCGCGGTCGACGTACGCGCGCGGCAAGTTCAACGCCCTCGTGATCCTGACCGACGGCGCCAACCAGGACCCGGACAGCATCTCCCGCGGCTCCCTCATCTCCCGGCTGGAGAACCTATCCGACCCCAAGCAGCCGGTGCCGATCATCGCCATCGCCGTCGGCCCGGACGCGGACAAGGACGAGGTCCAGCAGATCGCCGAGGCGACCGGCGGCTCCGGCCACCAGGTCGACGACCCGGCGCAGATCCACGCGGTCATCCTCAAGGCCATCATGCAGGCGGGCAGCAACCAGGGCTGAGCGAAGGCGCCCGGCCGGGAGCCTCAGCCCGTCGGCACCGCGGGTTCCCGCAGCCCCACGGGCCAGGTGTGGACGGGCTCCCCGGCATGCATCAGCTCGCAGTACCGGCGGGTGGTCGCGGCCAGCGCCTCTTCCCTGGAAAGGCCGCTCTCCCGGGCCCGGTGGTACGTCGTCGCCTGCCACGACGCCCCGTTGACCCGCCGCCGGCACCGCTCCTCGATCACCCCGAGGTACAGGGCCCGGTCAGCGGCCTCCACACCCCACGCGTCGAGACCCGCGGCCGCGAGCGGCAGCAGTTCCTCGCGTACGAGCTGGACGGCCGCCACCTCGGCGACGCCACCGAGCCTGCCGCGCCGCGGCCACTGCAGCGTGGCGTCGATGCCGTCGCGGCACGCGACGTCGAAGTTGCGGGCGGCGGCTTCGAAGGGCAGCCGGGACCACACCGGCCGCGACTCCTCGGCGAGCGCCCGCACCAGGCCGTAGTAGAAGGCGGCATTGGCGATGACATCGGTGACGGTGGGCCCCGCGGGCAGCACGCGGTTCTCCACCCGCAGGTGCGGGACGCCGTCGGCGATGCCGTACACCGGGCGGTTCCAGCGGTACACGGTGCCGTTGTGCAGGACGAGTTCACCGAGCCGTGGCACGCCGCCCGCGTCGAGGACGCCGAGCGGGTCCTCCTCCTCCAGCAGCGGCAGCAGCGCCGGGAAGTACCGCAGGTTCTCCTCGAAGAGCTCCAGCGGCCCGGTGATCCACCGCTCCCCGAACCAGGTGCGCGGCCGCACGCCCTGCGCCTGCAGCTCGGGCGGGCGCGTGTCGGTGGACTGCAGGAACAGCGGCGGCCGCGACTCACGCCACAGTTCACGGCCGAAGAGGAACGGCGCGTTGGCGCCCACGGCCACCTGCGCCGCGGCGACGGCCTGCGCCGCGTTCCACACATCGGCGAAGCGGCCCGGCGTGACCTGCAGGTGCAACTGCACGGAGGTGCACGCCGCTTCCGGCGCGATCGACGCCGAAGTGCAGGTCAGCCGCTCCACGCCCTGGATGTCCAGGGCGAAGTCCTCGCCGCGCGCCGCCACGATCTGGTCGTTCAGCAGGGCGTAGCGGTCGACGTCGGAGAGATTCGCGGACACCAGATCGGCACGGTTCAGCGTCGGCAGAATTCCGATCATGACAATGCCGGCGGCGAGCTCGTTCGCTTTCCTGTGGGCGTAGTTGAGGCCGGTGCGCAGCTCTTCGGCGAGCCGGTCGAGCACGCGTCCGCCGAGCCGGTGCGGGGCAATGTTCACTTCGAGATTGAACATTCCGAGTTCCGTCTGGAAATCCCGGCTCGCGATGCGCTCCAGAACCTGCGCATTCAACATCCTCGGCAGCCCGTCAGGACCGGCGAGATTCAACTCGATCTCCATGCCCATCAGATTCTTGGGCCGGTCGAATCGCCCCTCATCCAACAATCGCTCCAGCCCCGCCAGACACTTCCGGAGCTTGCCGCGGTAGTGGTTCCGATCGGCCAGGTCGAACGTGCCCGCCACGACCTTCTCCCCCATCGAAGCGTCCCTCCTAGAACGGGCAGCCAAGGGTCCGGCCGCTGTGTACGGGGGAGGATGCCCAGGCAATGTGATCGATAACGCCCCGCCCGGGACCACCGGCCGCTAGGCTCGTCGCAGTTGCTGTCCGGCACATTCACCAGGCATGCGGCACAGTGAAGATTCCGTTCCGAACCACCTGGTCAAAAGCACCGACAGGAATCGGCCGACCGCGTACCGCGGGAAATCCGAGGTCATGAAGGCAGAGCCCGCGAAAAATCGGGATAAATGTCCCACAAGGACGGCGCATTAACGCCTTGCCGACAATATCCGGTGCCTCTAGCTGAAACACCGCTCGAACACACCTCGTATAAACTCCGCACTCTAGGCAGAGAGTTGGCGCTCGCGGTTCCCAGCCCCCGCCCCTCTGACCCAGAGCTGACAGCGCCGTCACGCACCTGCCCCCGTTCCACCGTGCCTGTCGAATGAGAGAGGCGACCCACCATGCCGCTGCATGTCCCCCCGGCTCCCGCGCCCGCCCTGCGCAGCGTCCTCGCGGCACTCGGTTCCCCCACTGCCGTACGTGAGGCCCGCACCCCGTCCCTCCGTACGGCACAAGGGCCGGCGAGCCCGGAACTCCCGCTGCCGGTCCACGTGTTGGACCGCATCACTCCAGAGGGCACCTCGCCCACCCGCCTCGCCGGCTGGCGTTTCCTGATCCGCTGCGGCGAGCGCGCCGTCGCCGCGGCCGAGACGATGCTGACTCCGGACGGGTGGGCGTTCTCGCACTTCTTCGAGGGCCCGTACATCGCCTCCACAGAACGCGCCCTGCGGCACGCCGAGGCCATGCCGATGCCGTGCCAGCCGCGGCTGCTCTCCGTGCCCGAGCTCTATATGCTCACCCTCTGGCTGCACCGCGACTGCACGGACGACGGCGCCGGGGGCACGCTGGCCGCCAACGACCTGCTCGTCCCGCTGGCACCCGCCCCGCCCGGCATCGCGGCCCACCGCCCGCACCGCGTCGCCGAACTCCTTCCGATGCTCAACCACCGCCTGACACCGGCACCTCTTCTGACCTCACCCGCCTGACAGCGCCCCATCCGCCTCTCGTGCCCCGCCGCCCCCGGCCGCGGGGCACAGTGCTGCCCACCCGAGTGGACTAGCCCACTCAGGCCACCCCGAACCACCCGAAGAGACAGCCAAGTTGGGCTGAACCGTCCGCGCGGGTGATACGTCATTAAGCAGTAGGAGCCGCTGCGGCAAATTCCCTGCGAATTGACGCGCGGAGGGCAACACTGGGATCGGACCGACTACAACGGGGGGCGGTTATGAACACCGCATCGAGCCACAGGACCGACGTCACAGCCATCTCATCGCAGCGAAAGAACCCTTCCATGTGCCAGCACCAACCACCGTGCCCGACAGCCGACTCCGCCGACCGGGAAGCCGCGCTCCTCATGGCGAGCCACCCGGAACAGGGCTGGAGCCTGCTGTGCAACGGCGTCCTGCTCTTCGAGGACACCGGTGAGCTGCTGCCGGACGGCCAGATCATCGCCCCACATCGACCGCTGGGCACCGATCAGGTCATGACAGCCGCCTGAGCACCGCTGGCACAACCGCACGAGCGCAGCACAGGAAAGACGAGGGGCCGGCCCGGAGAGAACTCTCCGAACCGGCCCCGCCGCATGCCCGCGCCGGGCGAGCGCGGTGATCAGTCCTCGTACGCATCCAGCGGCGGGCAGGAGCAGACCAGGTTCCGGTCGCCGTACGCCTGGTCGATGCGGCGCACCGGCGGCCAGTACTTGTCCGACGCGACGACACCGGCCGGGAAGACGGCCTCCTCGCGGCTGTACCCGTGCTCCCACTCACCGCTCAGCGCGGCGGCGGTGTGCGGGGCGTTCCGCAGCGGGTTGTCGTCGGCGGCCCACTCGCCGGAGCCGACCTTCTCGATCTCCCGGCGAATGGCGATCATCGCCTCGCAGAACCGGTCGATCTCGCCCAGGTCCTCGCTCTCCGTCGGCTCGATCATCAGCGTCCCTGCGACCGGGAAGGACATGGTCGGCGCGTGGAAGCCGTAGTCGATGAGCCGCTTGGCGATGTCGTCGACGCTGACGCCGGTCGCCTTGCTGAGCGGCCGCAGGTCGATGATGCACTCGTGCGCGACGAGCGAACCGGGACCGGTGTAGAGCACCGGGAAGTGCGGCTCGAGCCGCTTGGCGATGTAGTTGGCGGAGAGCACCGCGACCTGGGTGGCCCGCTTGAGGCCCTCGCCGCCCATGAGGCGCACGTACGACCAGGAGATCGGCAGGATGCCCGCGGAACCCCAGGGCGCCGCGGAGATCGGGCCGACACCGGTCTCGGGGCCGGCCGCGGGCTGCAGCGGGTGGTTGGGCAGGTACGGCGCGAGGTGCTCGCGCACACCGACCGGACCGACGCCGGGGCCACCGCCGCCGTGCGGGATGCAGAAGGTCTTGTGCAGGTTGAGGTGCGAGACGTCGCCGCCGAAGTGGCCCGGCTTGGCCAGACCCACCAGGGCGTTGAGGTTGGCCCCGTCGACGTACACCTGACCGCCGGCCTCGTGCACCTGGGCGCAGATGTCGGCGACGTGCTCCTCGAAGACGCCGTGCGTCGAGGGGTAGGTGATCATCAGCACCGCCAGCTCGTCGCGGTGCTTCTCGATCTTGGCACGCAGGTCCTCGACGTCGATCTCGCCGTCGTCGGCGGTCTTGACGACCACGACCTTCATGCCCGCCATGACGGCGCTCGCGGCGTTCGTGCCGTGCGCGGACGACGGGATGAGGCAGACGGTGCGCTGCTCGTCGCCGTTGGCACGGTGGTACCCGCGTACGGCGAGGAGGCCGGCCAGCTCGCCCTGCGAACCCGCGTTGGGCTGCAGCGAGACCTTGTCGTACCCGGTGACCTCGGCGAGCCGCTCCTCCAGCTCACGGATGAGCGTGAGATAGCCCTGCGCCTGCTGGGCGGGGGCGAAGGGGTGCAGCGAGCCGAACTCGGGCCAGGTGACCGGCTCCATCTCGGTGGTCGCGTTGAGCTTCATGGTGCAGGAGCCCAGCGGGATCATGCCGCGGTCGAGCGCGTAGTCACGGTCGGCGAGCTTGCGCAGGTAGCGGAGCATGGCCGTCTCGGAGCGGTGCTGGTGGAAGACCGGGTGGGCGAGGTAGTCGTCCTCGCGCAGCAGGCCCGCGGGCAGCGTGTCCGCGACGGTGGCGTCGAGCGACTCGACATCGGCCTCGACCCCGAACGCGCCCCACACGGCCGCCAGTTGCGCCCGCGTGGTGGTCTCGTCACAAGCGAGGGAGACGTGGTCGGCGTCGACCAGGTGGATGTTCACGCCGCCCTCGCGGGCGGCACGGACGAGCTCCTCGGCCCTGCCCTCGGCGCGCACGGTCAGGGTGTCGAAGTACGCGCCGTGGACGACCTCGACGCCACCGGCCGCCAGGCCCGCCGCGAGCAGCGTCGCGTACCGGTGGGTGCGCCGGGCGATGGACTTCAGGCCATCGGGCCCGTGGTAGACGGCGTACATTCCGGCCATGACCGCGAGCAGCACCTGAGCGGTACAGATGTTGCTGGTGGCCTTCTCGCGGCGGATGTGCTGCTCACGGGTCTGCAGCGCGAGGCGGTAGGCCTTGTTGCCGTCGGCGTCGACGGAGACGCCGACGAGCCGTCCGGGCAGGCTGCGCGCGAACTTCTCGCGGACCGCCATGTAACCGGCGTGCGGACCGCCGAAGCCCATCGGCACACCGAAGCGCTGGGTCGTGCCGACGGCGATGTCGGCGCCGAGCTCGCCGGGCGAGGTGAGCAGCGTCAGGGCGAGCAGGTCGGCGGCGACGGTGACGACCGCGCCGATCTCGTGCGCCTGGTCGATGAGCGGCTTGATGTCGCGTACGGCACCGGAGGCGCCCGGGTACTGCAGCAGGACGCCGACGACGCCGCGCTCGGCCACCTCGGCGGGAATGCCCTCGCTCAGGTCGGCGACGACCACCTCGACGCCGGTCGGCTCGGCGCGGGTCTGGATCACGGCGATGGTCTGCGGCAGCGTGTCGGCGTCGACGACGAAGGCGCCGTTCTTGACCTTGCCCATGCGCCGCGACAGGGCCATGGCCTCAGCGGCGGCGGTGCCCTCGTCCAGGAGCGAGGCCCCGGAGGTGGGCAGGCCGGTCAGCTCGGCGACCATGGTCTGGAAGTTGAGCAGCGCCTCGAGCCGGCCCTGCGAGATCTCGGGCTGGTACGGGGTGTAGGCGGTGTACCAGGAGGGGTTCTCCATCACGTTCCGCAGGATGACCGGCGGGGTGAAGGTCCCGTAGTAGCCGAGCCCGATCATGGAGTCGAGGACCTGGTTCCGGTCGGCCAGCGAGCGCAGCTCGGCCAGTACCTCGGCCTCGGAACGGGCGCCGGGCAGGTTCAGCGCCTCGGCGTTCTTGATCACATCCGGCACCGCGGCGGCCGTCAGCTCGTCGAGCGAGCCGTACCCGACCTGGGCGAGCATTTTGGCCCGCGCTTCCGCATCGGGCCCTATGTGCCGCTGCTCGAAGGGAATGCCCTGCTCGAGCTCGGAGAGCGGGATGCGATTGGTGGCAGTCATTGCGGAGGCCTCCTGGTCAGCACGACCTGCGAGGGGTACCACGGCGCGGGTACCCGGACGGCCTCCCCCTCTGTCATCTCAACCTGAGAGCTTCACAGTCCCGTCTCTCGACAGATCTGCTTTCACCGTCGGTGAGGAAGGGTTCGGAACGTGCCCGCCCGACGCCCGCCCTGCTTTCCAGAGTGACCTCGTCCGTGCGGTACGGGTGCCTGAGAGATTCCGGGGAGGATTTGCTCCTTCGGCGCCCCCGGAAAGTGTGTTCCGGAGAGCTCTCCCGCACGGGGTCAGCGGCCGGAAGCCAGCCTACCAGCGAGGACCATGGCCGATCCCTCGAGTGGCCACCTGCCCCGAAGTGCTCTTTCGTAGTGACTACGAACGAATAAGGATGAGTTGCACCCGATTTCGTCAGGCCGCGACCAGCTGGAGGGCCCGTGCAGACCGACATCGATCCGCGCAACCTGATCGGCCGCAAGGCGTTCGACCGAAACGGGACCAAGATCGGCACCATCGACGAGGTCTACCTCGACGACGCCACCGGCGCCCCGGAGTGGGCGGCCATACGCACCGGCCTGTTCAGCCGCGACGCCTTCGTCCCGCTGGAGCCGAGCGAGCTCCTCGGGGACGGCACCCTGCGCATTCCCTTCGACCGCGCCCTCATCAGGGACGCCCCGGACTTCGGAGTCGGCCGCCACCTCTCGCCCGAGCAGGAACTCCAGCTCTACCACCACTACGGCCTGGACACGACACCACCACAGTCCCCGCCACCCGACCAGAGCTTCGGCCGCATCGCGGGCACAGAACCTCCCTGACCCGGCGTCGTCCCTTTCCGGCCACCCCGTCTCAGCCCTGGTCCCCCACCTCCACGCGAGCCGGGCTGGACGCCACCTCAAGCCCCGCCTCAGCGCCCGCCCCGCGGACCTCCTCCGGCGCCTCCGCGGCGACCAGCGGCAACGGCTCGGCCGGCACCAGGTCCGGATCCTCCGTACGGAACGTCCGCACCCGCCCCGGCGGCGAGTACGGCGTCTCGAAGCGCACCGTCACCCGCCCGAGGCCGCTCCCCTGCACCCACCCGTGCCCGTACTCGGCATGGCGCACATCGTGACCGGCCGCCCACCGCCGCTCGGCCGGCGCCACCGGATCCTCGGCGCTCTCCACCGCCTGCTCACCCGGCACCGGCTCCTTGGGCACACCGCCACCGCTCCCGCCGCCCTCGGGCTCCGCCTCCGCGCCACCTCCGGCCGCCGCGAGGGCCGCCGCCGCCTCCGCCTCGACCTCGGCAGCCTGGGCCTGCGCCTGCGCGAAGAGATCCTCCTGCGTGTAGTCCGCGAGGCCGGAGACACCCACGCCAAGGAGCCGCACCCCGCCCGTGGTGTCCACGGACTCAAGGAGACGCGCCGCGGCCTCCCGCACCACCCCGGGGTCGTCCGTGGGCCCGCGCAGCGTCTCGGACCGCGTCAGTGTCGAGAAGTCGAAGCGCCGCACCTTCAACACGATGGTCCGCCCCGAGTGCCCCGCCGCCCGCAACCGCTGCACACACCGCTCGGCGAGTCGCGCGACCTCGCCCCGGACCCGCACCCGGTCGTGGATGTCCACGTCGTACGTGTCCTCGACGCTCACCGACTTCGTGTCCCGCTCGGCCACCACGGGCCGCTCGTCGTGCGCGAGCGCCATCCCGTACAGCGAGCCCCCGTGCGCCTTGCCCAGCAGCCGTACGAGCTCGTCCTCGCCCGCCTCCGCCAGCTCCTCCACCGTGGTGATGCCCGCCCGCCGCAGATGATCCCCCGTGGCCGGTCCCACCCCCGGCAGGATGCGCACCGACTTGGGCCCGAGCAGCGCCCGCTCCGACCCCGGTGCTATCAGCCTGAGCCCGTCCGGCTTGGCCTCCTCGGAGGCGATCTTGGCCAGCATCTTGGAGACGGCGAGCCCCACCGACCCGGTCAGCCCGGTCACCGCCCTGATGTCCGCCCGCAGCCGCTCCCCCACCGCCCGGGCCGTCTCCGCGTCGTCGGCGACGCCGCCGGCCTCCAGATCCACGAAGGCCTCGTCCAGGCTGAGCGGCTCCACGAGCGGCGACAGCTGCCGCAGCAGCCCCATCACCTGCTCGCTGACCTCGCGATACAGCCCGAAGCGCGGCACGAGATAGGCGGCGTTCGGCGCGAGCCGCCGCGCCTGCCCCATCGGCATCGCCGAGTGCACTCCAAAACGACGCGCCTCGTACGAAGCGGTGGCGACCACACCCCGCGGCCCCAGACCGCCGACCACCACGGCTTTTCCGCGCAGACTCGGCTTCGCGGCCTGCTCTGCGGACGCGTAGAAGGCATCCATGTCCAGATGCAGGATCGTCGGCGCGCTTCTCACATCTCTGATGCTGCCCTATGCCACTGACAACGCGGCGTCGCAAGGCCCGTCGCCGGGCCCTGGAGCCGGTGCGGGAAGTGCCTAGACGGCCTTGTTGCGGCGCCTGGCCAGTTCGTCGGCCGGATTGTGCCCGATGAGGGTCTCGCCGGTGTCGACGCGCTCCCCGTGCAGCTGGGACAGCGCGGCCTCGACATCGCGCCAGACGACGCCCACGGCGATCCCGAAGACCCCCTGGCCGCCCTGGAGCAGGTCGTGGACCTCGCTGGACGACGTGCACTCGTAGACCGTCGCACCGTCGCTCATCAGCGTCATCCGCTCCAGGTCCTGGAACCCGCGCTCCCGCAGGTGCTGGACCGTCGTCCGGATGTTCTGCAGCGACACACCGGTGTCGAGGAACCGCTTCACGATCTTCAGGACGACCACGTCGCGGAAGCTGTACAGCCGCTGGGTCCCGGAGCCGCCCGCCGCCCGCACACTGGGCTCCACCAGCCCGGTACGGGCCCAGTAGTCGAGCTGTCGGTAGGTGATGCCCGCGGCCGCGCACGCGGTGGGACCGCGGTAGCCGATCTGCTCGTGCCCGGACGTCGCGTCCCCGCTCCCCTGGACCGCCATCGGTCGATTCGGAGAGTGGTCGGAGGCACCGCCGTGGAGCGGGTAACCACCGTCCACCGCCGTACCGTCGCCGCTGCTTCTCACGCCGACCTCCCTCCTTGACCTGCCTTCTCGACGGTAGGCAGTCGCCAGGGGCTCGTCAACGATCGCCACACTCGGCACGCCGAGTGATAATCACCCTGAGAGTGGTTTCCCGTACCGCACCGCGGGGAAAGGCTAGCCGAATGGTCCGACGCGGGCCGCTGTAAGCGGCTCACTGGCTGTTGGTGCCGAAGTCCTCGGGCGAGATCTGGTCGAGGAACTCGCGGAACTTCTCCACCTCGTCCTCCTGCTCGTCCGGGATCGCGATGCCGGCGTCGTCGAGGACACCGTCACTGCCGAAGATCGGCGTCCCGGTGCGCAGCGCAAGCGCTATGGCGTCGGACGGCCGCGCGCTCACCTCGACACCGCTGGCGAAGACCAACTCCGCGTAGAAGACCCCTTCCCGCAGGTCGGTGATGCGCACTTCGGAGAGCTCCTGACCCACCGCTTCCAGCACGTCCTTGAACAGGTCGTGGGTCAGCGGCCGTGCGGGTGCCATGCCCTGCTGCGCAAAGGCGATGGCGGTTGCCTCACCTGGTCCGATCCAGATGGGGAGGTACCGGTCGCCTCCCACTTCACGCAGGAGCACGATCGGCTGGTTGGAGGGCATTTCGACCCGGACACCTACGACGTCGAGCTCGTTCACACAGCAACCCTAGGACGTGGCTGGCAGGTTTGGGTAGTCGGGCACCCGCCGAGTAGCGGCCGGGCGTGCTCCGAGTCAGGGCAGTCTGACGCCGAGTGCCGTCTGCACGAGCGCCGAATGGAGCCTGCCCGTGAGCCCGGCGAGCTCTTTGGTTCGGGCCTCGGCATGGGCCCTGGTCTGCGGATTGCGGTGCCGCCGCAGCGGCGCGACCACCTGGTCGACGAGCCCGGCCTCCCGCTCGGCGGCGGCCTTCATGGCCCGCAGATGCCGTGGCTCGATACCGAATCGGCCGAGTTCGACGACGAGCGTGGCGACCGTGACGGCCTCCGCGTCGTAGCCGCCGTCCGGCAGCGGCGCGACCAGCCCGTAGGCCTCCCACTCGCCGAGCTGCACCTCGTCGATCTCCGCGGCGGCCAGGAGCTCGGCACGGCCCACACGGGCCACCGTCGGCCCCTGGGCCTCGTGCCGGCCCTGCGCGTCGCCACCGTCCCGCTGACGCCCCAGAGACGGCATCGGAGGCTGCTCACCGCGCTCCAGCGCGTCGAGGTGCTCCCGGATGACCTTGAGCGGCAGATAGTGGTCCCGCTGCATCCGCAGGACCTGACCGAGCCGCTCGACGTCCTCCGGGCTGAACTTCCGGTACCCGGACGGTGTCCGCTGCGGCTCGATGAGCCCCTCGGACTCCAGAAAGCGGATCTTGGAGATCGTGACCTCGGGAAATTCGTCACGCAGCTCGTTCAGCACGGTGCCGATACTCATCAGCCGACGGTCCGCGACGGCGGTGCCGATGTCGGCACCGCCCCTCGGTGTTTGAAGCATGGACCTTCCCTGGGGGTTGTCCCCCCAGACGGCGCCTGGGGGAGGGTCAGAGGCCGACGGCCCGCTGGCTCGCGTAGAAGACCAGGCGGTACTTGCCGATCTGCACCTCGTCGCCGTTCGAAAGCGCGACCGAGTCGATGCGCTCACGGTTGACGTACGTGCCGTTGAGGCTGCCCACGTCCGCGACGGTGAAGGAACCGTCCTGGACACGACGGAACTCCACGTGGCGACGCGACACCGTCACGTCGTCCAGGAAGATGTCGCTCTGCGGGTGCCGCCCCGCCGTGGTCAGCTCGCCGTCGAGCAGGAAACGACTGCCCGAGTTCGGACCGCGGCGCACGACGAGCAGCGCGGAACCGAGCGGCAGCGCGTCCACGGCCGCCTGGGCCTCCGGGGAGAGCGCGGGAGACTGGGTCTGCCCCGTCGTCTCGGCGTCGTAGGCCTCCAGGCCCGAGATGGAGATCGTCGAGGTGGTCTCGGACGGACGCTCCGGCGCGGCTCCGGCCCGCAGCGGCGCACCGCAGTTGGAGCAGAACCGGCTCGCCTCGGCGTTGCGGTTCCCGCACCTCGTACACACCAGGGCCATGGACGGGTCCTCCTGCCGTGGCTGCCCCGCGGGGGCATTCGATGCGTACGGGCCGGAGGTGAACCCTCCACCCGTACCTGAGGTTGAAGGTTCCCCGAAACCTATGCGGCCGGGACCGGCAGGGTCAACAGATGACGCGCCCTGTCCGCCCGAAATGTCACCACCTGGACCAGCGACCTGATCGCGGAACATCGGGCGCCCCGCGCCCTGCTCCTCGGCATCTCCATGGCGCGGAGCACGGTGACGGGCAGTGGCCGGATTGCCGCTGTCCTCTCGTGCGCTCTTGCCGAACAACTTCGCAAACAACTTCACGGGCGATTCCCCTTGACCGAAACAGACCCGCCCGTGGGGCAGGACGAACCCTGATTGCACACACCGGCATTCATCGGTGAGCCAGACATCCTCACAACGTCCGTGGCCACCAAACAGTTTCCACCACGCACCACGCTTCCGGTGCGCCGACCCCCCGCAACCTCATGCCCTCGCCTGGCGGCCCCCATGCGTCCGCCCCTCACTCGGAGGACGACCGAGCGTAGTCAGGCCGCTTCGCAGGTCGCAAGGCGTTCACAATGATCTTCTCCGAGCGTTCCACGGTCACCGTGGCCTGCTCCTTCTCCAGAGTCTGCACCACGCCTCCCGGGATGTTCAGCGCAGGTTCGAGATCCTGCGGCTTGCCGATCACCTTGAAGAGGTACGGCTCGCCGACCTTGTGGCCGTCCACCCGTACGCCACCGCCGCCGGCGTCGGACAGGTAGGTGTTGGCCACGACACGTACGTCATTGATCTGGATCGCCTCGGCACCCGCGGCGCGCAGCTCCTGAATGGCGTCGAGCAGCATGTCCGCCTCGATCGCCCCCTTCTTGTCCTCGATGGTCAGGGTGATGCCGGGCCCCTGGGCCGCCACCGTGCCTGCCAGGATGCCGAGTTGCCTCTCCCGCTCGACCGTCTGCTTGCGCGCCTCTTCGGCCTGGTCCGAGCTGTTCTCCAGCCCGGTCCTCTGGTCCTCGAGGCGTCGCTTCTCTTCTTCCAGACGCTGAGTTCGGTCATCCAGTTCATCGAGGATGCGTACGAGATCTTCTTGTCTCGCACCGCGCAGTGCGCTGCTGTCGTTGTTGGACCGCACCTGAATGGCCAGGCCGAGGCCGAGCACGAACAGCAGCAGGGCGACGATGAGTTGGGGCCGGGTCACCCGCGGCGGCCACAATCCCTGCACCAGCCGCTGGCGGCCGGTGAGCTGCGGCTTCTTTCCGGGCTCGGTCGACGCGGGCTTCTCGGGCACGCTGGGGACCTCCGCGGGGAGCTCCCTGTGCCGGTCGTACTGGGGCCTCTCGTCGGAACTCATCGGCGTCACGCCCTGAAGACATGCCGACGGATCGCGGCGGCGTTGGAGAAGATCCGGATACCGAGGACCACGACGACGCCGGTGGACAACTGCGCGCCGACGCCCAGCTTGTCGCCCAGGAACACGATCAGCGCGGCCACCACCACGTTCGACAGAAACGACACGACGAACACCTTGTCGTCGAAGATGCCGTCGAGCATGGCCCGCAGCCCGCCGAACACGGCGTCGAGAGCCGCCACGACGGCAATAGGAAGGTACGGCTCGACCACCGCCGGAACCTCGGGCCGAACCAACAATCCGGCCACGACTCCCACGACGAGGCCCAGTACGGCGATCACGATGTGCCCTTTCCTGCCTTCGGCTCTGCTGTACGTACGGTCACGCTCGGCGCTGCCGGCAGCCGGAGCTCGTCCGACCCGGAGATGCTGGTCCGGATGCCGAAGTTCTCCTGCAGAGCATGCAGGTACTGTCCGTCGCGGCTGTTCTGGAACCGGGTGCTCAAGCGCTTCGCGTCCCCGACCGCAAGCACCGTATACGGCGGCACCAGCGGTCTGTTGTCCACCAGTATCGCGTCACCCGCGGCCCTGATCGCCGACAGCGCGGTCAGTCGCTGGTCGTTGATGGAGATCGCTTCGGCGCCCGACTGCCACAGGCCGTTGACGACGCGCTGCATGTCGCGGTCGCGCACCCGCCCGGTGTCGGAGAAACCGGAGCTCTCGCGCGGCCCGCCGCCACCCTGCTCGGCTTGCTTCTTGTCGTCCACCACGAGCTTGACGCCGGGCCCGTGCACTTCCGTCGCCCCGGAGAGGAGACCCATCAACTCGCCCTGGCTGCCGCCGTGCTTCTTCAGCGCGGCCTGCTGGCGGTCGCCCACGTCGTCGCGGAGCTCGTCCACGTCGTCCTCGAGCTTGTCGGCCCCGGCGGTCGCGTCCTCGACACGGTCGATGAGCTCCTCGCGCTCCTTGGCCACCACCGGTGCTTCTATACGCGCCTGCGCGGCACCCACGGTGACCACAAGCGCGGCGAGCACGAGCCCGGCCGCGAGCCCCAGTTTGGCCCGCAGCGGACGAGGGACACCGCTGTCCCCTCTGGCCTTCTTCCGGGCCGCCGCCTCCGCGTATCCCTCGTCCAGGCTGTGGTCCATGACGGTGGTGAGCAGCGACATGGACGCGTCCGGACGCCGAGGGCGCGAGGGGGTGCTCCGAACGGGGGGCTGCTGCGGCATGCCGCACATCGTCGCACGTCGCGGGCGCTACCTCCGAATGGCCCCACCGGCGCGCCGGACAGCACCTGTTACGGGTGCTGTCCGGCCCTGGAACAGGTCAGCGACCTGCGCTGTCCACCACCGTGGACCACTCGTCGAGCAGCGCCTGGGCGGACGCGTCGTCCGGCCCCTCGGCCCACAGATGAGTGACGGCCTCGGCGGGGTCGGGCAGCACGAGCACCCAGCGTCCGTCGGTCTCCACGACCCGCACACCGTCGGTCGTGTCCACGGACCGCTCCCCGGCCGCTTCCACCACGCGACGCATCACCAGGCCCTTGACGGCCCACGGAGTCGCGAGATCACGCCGCAGCACGTGCGCGCGCGGGATACGCGCGTCGATCTGGCTCAGGGTGAGCTGCGTACGCGCCACCAGACCGATGAGCCGTACGAATGCGGCAGTTCCGTCGAAGACGCCGCTGAACTCGGGGATGATGAACCCGCCCCGCCCGTCACCGCCGAAGATGGTCGAGTCCTCACGGCCCACCCTCGTCAGATCGTCCGGCGACGTGGTCGTCCAGTCCACCTGAGTGCCGTGGTACGCCGCGACCTGCTCGGCGATGCGCGTGGTCGTCACCGGCAGCGCCACCCGCCCGCTCCGCCGCTCGGCGGCGACGAGATCGAGCATCACCAGCAGGGCCCGGTCGTCCTCGACGATCCGCCCCTTCTCGTCCACGAGCGACAGCCGTTCGCCGACGGGGTCGAACCGCACCCCGAAGGCGGCCCGGGCGGACGCCACGATCTCCCCGAGCCGCACGAGCCCGGACCGGCGGCCGTCCGCGGTCTCCGTGGGCCGCGACTCGTCGAGCCCGGGATTGATGGTCAGCGCGTCCACTCCGAGCTTTCCGAGGAGGCTCGGGAGTACGAGTCCGGCGCTTCCGTTGGACGCGTCGACGACGACCTTGAGGCCCGCCTCGGCGACGCCCGTGGTGTCCACGTTCCGCAGCAGGGAGCCCGTGTAGGAGTCGAAGACACTGGACGGGAAGTGCAGATCACCGATCTCACCGGGGAAGGCCCGCCGGTACTCCTGGCGCGCGTAGACCCGGTCCAGCTTGCGCTGGCTCCCCTGCGAGAGGTCCGCGCCCTGTCCGTCGAAGAACATGATGTCGACGGAGTCCGGCACTCCGGGCGTCGTCCGGATCATGATCCCGCCGGCGCTGCCGCGCGCGGTCTGCTGCCGTGCCACGGGCAACGGCACGTTCTCCAGGTCCCGTACGTCCATGGCGCTGGCCTGCAGCGCCGAGATCACCGCTCTCTTCAGCGCACGCGCACCACGCGAGTGGTCACGTGCGGTGGTCACGGTGGAACCCTTCTTCAGGGTCGTCGCATACGCGCCCGCCAGGCGCACGGCGAGCTCCGGCGTGATCTCCACATTCAGGATCCCGGACACCCCACGCGCCCCGAAGAGGTGCGCCTGGCCCCGCGACTCCCAGATGACCGACGTATTGACGAAGGCACCGGCCTCGACCGTCTTGAACGGGTAGACCCGTACGTTGCCCTGCACGATCGATTCTTCGCCGACGAGGCACTCGTCACCGATGACCGCGCCGTCCTCGATGCGCGCGGCGCGCATGATGTCGGTGTTCTTGCCGACGACACAGCCACGCAGATTGCTGTGCTGCCCGATGTACACGTTGTCGTGCACGACGGCCTTGTGCAGGAACGCACCGTCCTTCACCACGACGTTGGACCCGATGACGGTGTGCTCACGGATCTCGACGTTCGCCTCGATCTTGGCGTAGTCACCGATGTACAGCGGTCCGCGCAGTACTGCGTCGGGATGCACCTCGGCACCCTCGGCGACCCACACCCCCGGCGAGATCTCGAAGCCGTCGAGCTCGACGTCGACCTTGCCCTCCAGCACGTCGGCCTGCGCCTTGACGTAGCTCTCGTGCGTGCCGACGTCCTCCCAGTAGCCCTCGGCGACATAGCCGTAGACGGGCTTGCCCTCTTTCATGAGCTGCGGGAAGACGTCCCCGGACCAGTCCACCGGCACATCGGCGTCGACATAGTCGAACACCTCCGGCTCCATCACGTAGATGCCCGTGTTCACCGTGTCGGAGAAGACCTGCCCCCAGGTCGGCTTCTCAAGAAAGCGCTCGACCTTTCCTTCTTCGTCGACGATGGTGATGCCGAATTCCAGCGGGTTGGGTACGCGCGTCAGGCAGACGGTGACAAGCGCGCCCTTTTCCTTGTGGAAGGCAATCAGATCGCTGAGGTCGAAGTCCGTCAGCGCGTCACCGGAGATCACGAGAAAAGCGTCGTCCTTGAGCGCTTCCTCAGCGTTCTTCACGCTGCCGGCAGTGCCGAGCGGTTTCTCCTCATTGGCATAGGTGAGCTCCATCCCAAGCTCTTCGCCGTCGCCGAAGTAGTTCTTGACGAGCGACGCCAAGAACTGCACTGTCACCACGGTCTCGGTGAGCCCGTGCCTCTTCAGCAGGCGCAGCACATGCTCCATGATGGGCCGATTGGCCACGGGAAGGAGCGGCTTGGGCATGCTCGAGGTCATGGGGCGAAGGCGCGTGCCCTCACCACCGGCCATCACGACGGCCTTCATGTCGGAAACGTCCTCCTCAATAGACGACGATCTGGCCGACTCAGCTCACCGAGGATGACCCGCATATGTCCGGTGCGGGCCTTCGAGCCTCTACAGCCACCGAATCGGCAAGCTCAATCGGCCGTGCTGTCCGCTTTGACAAGTCGGCGGACCTGAACCACATAGAGGATCCCTGCCCACCAGTACAGGGTTGTACCCCATCCGGCGAACGCCCATCCGAAAATAGCAGCGGGTGTGGCGATCCAGCCACTTCCATCACTGAGGAGCAGTAGTGGAAAGGCGTACATCAGGTTGAAGGTCGCGGCCTTGCCCAGAAAGTTCACCTGCGGCGGCGGATAGCCGTGACGCCTGAGGATCCCGACCATCACCAGCAGGACCAGTTCGCGCAGGAGCAGCGCCCCGGTCACCCAGAGCGGAAGAATCTCCCGCCAGGTCAGACCGACCAACGTCGAGAGGATATAGAGACGGTCGGCCGCGGGGTCGAGCAGCCGGCCGAGCTTGCTGATCTGGTTCCAGCGGCGCGCGAGCTTGCCGTCGAGGTAGTCACTGACCCCGCTGAGCGCCAGGACCAGCAGCGCCCAGCCGTCGCTGTTGGGGCCCCCGAACTCGGGCCTGAGGATCAACCACAGGAAGAGGGGCACGCCGGCGAGGCGCGCCATGCTGAGGATGTTCGGGATGGTGAGGACCCGGTCCGTCTGGACACGAGTCTCCTGGACCTCCACCCGGGGGCCTCCTGTGAGGAAAAGAGTCAGTGATGCCCCCTGACCTTACCCTCAGTTGCCGCACGTCCGTGCAGAGGGGTAGCCGGGCAGCCGGTACAAAACAAAAAAGCCGCGGTCCCTGGAATTGAATCCAGGGACCGCGGCTATAAAAGAAGTTCGGCGGCGTCCTACTCTCCCACAGGGTCCCCCCTGCAGTACCATCGGCGCT
>NZ_JBHVZA010000032.1:0-82478 GCF_042880275.1 Streptomyces sp. NPDC058308 | reverse complement strand
CCCCTAGTATCTCTTGTTGCGTGGGGGGGGGGGGGGCCGTCCCGGGGCGCCCCCCCCCCCGCCCCTCTTCGTGCGCTCCCTATGGCTCAGCGCGGCAGCTGCGGGTCGTCCGGGCGCGTGCCGCGCCGCGAGGCCTCGTCGTCCCTGATGACCTCGCCCTGGACCACGTTGCCGTCGGGGCGGCGCATGCGCGCCTGCTGGAAGGCGTCACCGAGACCGCCGGGCGTCGCCTCGCGCACCTTGCGCTCGAAGGTCCGCTCCGCGTACCGCCCCAGCGCCTTCTGGACCGGCGGAACCAGCAGGATCAGCCCCAGAGCGTCCGAGATCAGTCCGGGCAGGATGATCAGCAGCCCGCCCAGCATCGTGAGGGCGCCACCGCCCCCGCTCTCCTGGGTGGGCGCCACGCCCGTCTGCTGCTGCTGTTGCACCGCCTCGCTGAGCTTGCGGAACGCCCTGCGCCCCGCGCGCTTGATCACCGCGGAGCCGAGCACCAGGCCGCCCACGAGGAGCAGGAAGACCACGAGCCCGCTCGTGGCGCCCGCCACGACGGTGAGCAGCCAGATTTCCAGGACCAGCCACACGGCGATCCCGAGCGGCAGGTACCTCAGGGGCCCGGAGCGCCGGGGCCGGGCAGGTCGGATGGGAGGCGGTGCGCCAGTCGTCATGCTCCCAGTGTGCCTGGCGCCGCCTCAGTCCGGGATAAGGGGATGATCAAGAAGACCGGCCCCCGCCGCTACCGGCCGCACACCGGCCGCCCTCAAGGCTGCTTGCGGCCGATGACCTTGCCGACGCGCTCCCCCACACCCCAGGCGGTGACCCGCCACAGCGCCTCGACCACGATGTTCTGGCTCATCTTGCTGTCCCCGAGCTCGCGCTCGACGAACGTGATGGGCACCTCGACGACGTGATAGCCCGCCTTGACGGCGCGGCGCGCCAGGTCGACCTGGAAGCAGTACCCCTGCGACTCGACCTCGCCGAGGCCGAGCCCCTCCAGGGTCTCGCGGCGGAAGGCGCGGTAGCCGCCCGTCACGTCGCGGATGGGCACGTCGAGCAGCAGACGCGAGTACGTGCTGCCGCCGCGGGAGATGAACTCGCGGTGCTTGGGCCAGTTGACGACCCGGCCGCCCGGCACCCAGCGCGAGCCGAGCACGAGGTCGGCGCCCTTCAGCGCGGTGAGCAGCCGGGGCAGCTCCTCCGGCTGGTGGGAGCCGTCGGCGTCCATCTCGACGAGCACGCCGTAGTCGTTGTCGAGGCCCCAGTGGAAGCCCGCGAGGTAGGCGGCGCCGAGCCCTTCCTTGCCCTTGCGGTGCAGCACGTGGACCGACTCGTCCTCGGCCGCGAGCTCATCGGCGATCTTGCCGGTGCCGTCGGGGCTGTTGTCGTCGGCGACAAGGATGTGCGCGTCCGGTACGGAGGCACGCACCCGGCCGACGATGGACTGGATGTTCTCCGCCTCGTTGTAGGTCGGAATGATCACCAAGGCCGTGCCGAGCGAGCCGAACTGCCTCCCCTGGTCCCCTGCTTCGGAGACCCGACCGCCGTCGTTCACTACTGCCCCTTCGTTCGTACGCAGAGGACCACCATAGTGGCCCCGGCCTGCGGCGCAGCGGCGGCACGGAGGTCGGGGCCGCGAGCACCCGCCGAGGAGGGCGGGAAACTGGGCCCGTGAGGGCGGAACGTACAGCGGATCGGGGCCCGGCGCCCTTCGGGCCGGCCTGGGACCCGCTGGCTGCGGATCGACCGAAAGCCGTTGTCTACTGAGCGTCCGGGCCCCACCCGGGTCACACCTGCCGGCCGGCTGATACGTTCCCTCGCCTCCGCGTCGCGGGCGCTGGACCTGGCTCCCAGTGGTGGTGCGCCGGTGCGGCACACCACCCATGACCCAGCGGCGTTCGACGACTGCGTGGAGGTTCGCCGGTCGGACGTCCTGTGGTGGACCCGGCCGAACCTACCGGCCCACGACGGCTCTCTGTCAATACCCCGCTGAACTGCGGCGACTTCAAAGGCGGCCAGGTCAGGGCCGAGGATTCCCAGGTCGTGCGTCGCCGCACGGGGGCGCAATCCGCGGCGCGCACCGCCGGTACATCACTCGTCCGGCCGCACGAACACCGGCCGGCCGCCCACCACCGTGCGCAGGCAGACGGGCAGTTCGGCGCCCGGCGACAGGTCGGGCAGACCCGGCGTGCCGGAACGCGGGTCGGTCGACCAGCGGGCCACGCGGTCGTCGGGGGCCTGCACCACCAGATCGGCGGTGCGCCACACGGCGTAGTCCGCGGGGGCGCCCGGCACCAGGATGCCCGCGTCGTCGCGGCCGACGGCCCGCCAGCCGCCGCGGGTGTGGGCGGTGAACGCGGCCCGCACGGAGACGCGGTGCTCGGGCGTCCGGTGGAACGCGGCGGCCCGTACGGTGCCCCACGGGTCCAGCGGGGTGACGGGGCTGTCGGAGCCGAAGGCGAGGGGCACGCCGGTGCGCAGGAGGGCCGCGTACGGGTTGAGGGTGCGGGCCCGCTCGGCGCCCAGGCGCTGGGCGTACATGCCGTCCTCGCCGCCCCACAGCGCGTCGAAGGCGGGCTGGACGGACGCGGTGAGGCCGAACTCGGCGAAGGCGGCGATCGTCTCGGGGGTGAGCATCTCGGCGTGCTCGATCCGGTGCCGCGCGGCGCGCACGCGGGCCGTGCCGACCTGCTCCGCGGCCGCGCGCACGCCGTCGACCACCGCGGTCACCGCCGCGTCCCCGATGGCGTGGAAGCCCGCCTGGAGGCCCGCTTCCGTGCATGCGGCGACGTGGGCGGCGACGGCTGCGGCGTCCAGGTAGGCGGCGCCGGTGCGGGCGGCGGCCGAGTCCGCGTACGGCTCGTGCAGGCAGGCGGTGTGCGAGCCGAGGGCGCCGTCGACGAAGAGGTCGCCCGCGGCGCCGGCCGCGCCGAGATCCCGGGCCCGCTCGACGTCCTGTTCGGCCCAGTAGCCGACGACACGCGGCCCCGCCTCCTCGGCGGCGAGCCGCAGCAGCCCGGTGAAGTCGTCCTCGTCGGAGATCTCGGGGCCCCCGCACTCGTGCACGGAGCCGATGCCGAGCGAGGCGGCGTGCGCGAGCGCGGCGCGCTGGGCCTTCGTGCGCTGCTGCGGGGTGACGGCGGCGAGGGCCGCGGCTCGGACCCCGTGGTGGGCGTCGGCGGTCAGGGGGGCGTCCGGGTGGTAGCCGGTGCGCTCGGTGATGCCGGGCACGAGGTCGAGCAGCGCGGTGGTGACGACCGCCGAGTGGACGTCGATGCGGGAGAGGTACAGCGGGCGGCCGCCGGTCGCCTCGTCGAGCTGCGCGCGCGTCAGCGGCCGTCCGCCGGGCCAGCGGGCGGCGTCCCAGCCGTGCCCCAGGAGGATGGTGTCCTGCGGTCGGGCGGCGGCGTGTTCGCGTACGAGAACGAGTGCGTCGGCCGCCGAACGGGCGCCGGTCAGATCCAGCCCTGTCAGCGCGAGGCCGGTGGCCGTGGTGTGCACGTGGGCGTCCGTGAACGCCGGGGTGACCAGGGCCCCTTCCAGGTCGACGACCTCGTCGACGCCGTCGGCGAAGGCGTCCGCCGCGCCTTCCGAGCCGACCCAGGCGACGTGTCCGCGGTCGACGACCATCGCGGTCGCGAACGGGTCGGCTGGGCTGTGGACGTCGCCGCCGCGCAGCAGCACGGTGCGGTGGTTCGATGGATCCTGGGGGTCGTTCCCGGGGGCGGTGCTCTGGCTCATGGGCACCAGTCTCGCCCCTGTCGGCGGGCGGCCGACGCGGGGGTCACACCTGGGGCGGGCGCGCCTCGTACGGGGTGGAGAGGACGACCGTCGTGCGGGTGGAGACACCGGCGAGCGCCCGCAGGCGGCTGAGCAGGTGCTCCAGCTCCAGCGGGGTGGCGACGCGGACCTTGAGGATGTAGTTCTCGTCGCCGGCGACGCTGTGGCACGCCTCGATCTCCGGGACGCCCGCGAGCCGGTCGGCGATGTCGTCGGGGGCGCTGGGGTCGAACGGCTTCACCGAGATGAACGCGGTGAGCGGCAGGCCGACCGCCTCGGGGTCGACGACCGCCGCGTACCCGCGGATGACGCCCCGCTGCTCCAGGCGGCGCACGCGCTGGTGCACGGCCGACGTGGACAGGCCCGTGGCCTTGCCCAGGTCGGTGTAGCTCATCCGCCCGTCCTTGACGAGCAGCTGCACGATCTGTCGGTCCAGCTCCTCCATGCGGCGAACCTACAGGGCTCTTGATCCCTCCGGATACCTGAGCGCCCGAAGGTCCCGCACACCGGTGACGTCCGCCCGGCCGCCCGGCCCTCGGTCCGACCGGCCCACTCGCCTCCCCGCGACCGGGCAACTCCACGCGGCATGTGACGAATGCCACAGTGCTGTGACCGTGTCCGACGGGATGCAACGATTACCCCCACGACGGGACGGGAAGTGCTTGCTGTGGTCGAGGCCGCAGCGCCTTGTCGGCCCACCCGAGGGGGAGAATCCCATGCAGAATTTGAAGCGCCCCGGCCGGTCTGCCCGCGCCAGGCAGCAACCGGCCGTCGAGCCCGAGCCGGAGGGCGTCGAACCGGCAGACGCCTTTCTCGACTCCTACGACACCTTCGAGATGTACCGGGTGAACTGCCCCGACTGCGGGCAGCCCATCGCGCTCCTCGCGGACGAGGACGTGCTGCCCGAGCACGCGCTGTGCGCGACTCCGTGGAACCCGTTCGGCCTGACGGTCTGTGCGGGCACCGGCCGGGACGCCACCGACGCGGAGCCCGCCGACGAGTCGACGGAGGTTCAGGAGCAGGACACCGCCCTGCTGTTGACGCTCCCTCAGGGGCTCGACTGGCGGACGCAGCCGTTCTCGCACGTGAACGGGCCGGGCTCGCGCCCCCTCCGGGTGCCGGGCCAGGACCGGCCCGCCGCCTGACCCACCGGCCTCACCAGTAGCTGCCCTGCACCATGGCGGCCAGACTGCCGTGGTGCAGGATCAGTGTGTCCGCGGCCTCCGCGCTCCCGGGCACGGCGGCCTCGCCGAAGTGGACCTGCCGGTAGGCGACGCGCAGCATGACGATCGCGTGCCGCAGCGCCGCGTACAGCGTGTAGAAGTCCATGTCGCGCGGGGTGTGTCCGGTGAACCGGGCGTAGGCCTCCTCGATGCGGTCGCGGCGCAGGAAGTCCGGCAGGCCCGGCTGGCCGAAACTCACCGTCAGGTCCTGGAAGAAGCGGTGCAGATAGACCATCCAGCCGAGGTCCACCTCGCGCGGGGCGAGTGACGCCATCTCCCAGTCGAGGACGGCAGCGGGCTCGAAGCCGTCGTAGATGATGTTCCCGATGCGCGCGTCGCCCCAATTGAGAACGGCCTCACCCGTGTCCCGCGGCCACAGCTCGTCGAGCCGGTCGAAGGCGCTCTCGATGACGGGCGAGCGCGGCAGTCCGCGCACCACCCACTCGTAGTAGGCGCGTTGGACCGTGACGTGGCGGCGCAGCGGGCTGCCCTCGCCCGGCAGCGAGAGGAAATCGGCGGCGCCCGGCGGCACTTGGTCGTGCAGGTGGGCGATGATCCGCACCGATGCCTCTTCGAGGCGGGCGCGTTCGCTGTCGGTCGCCGCGTGCAGCCAATTGCCCTCGTACGTATAGGGCATGACGTCCGGCGGGACGTGGCCGTCGACCCGCTCCATGACGAAGAAGGGCGCGCCGAGCGGGCCAGGGTCCTCTTCCAGCCAGAGCACGCGCGGCACGGGCAGGTCGCTGTGCTCGGCGACGAGCCGCATCGTGCGGTACTGGCGCGGCATGTCGTAGACGGGGAAGACCGTGTACGCCGCCGGATCGGCCGCCACGCGCAACGCGCAGTTCCTGAGCGGCGGTTCGGGGTGTTCGACGGCGAACAGCAGGGTCTCGCTGGACATGCCGTTGGACTCGGGCACGGTCACGTCGACCGCCTCGGCGCCGGGAAGGCGCCTGTCGAGCCAGGCGGTGAGGCGGCGAGCGAGGTCCTCCGGTTCGCGGGTGGTGGTGCGGGGGCGGGGTGCCGTTGCCATCTGCGTACTCCTCCCTCGTGCCGGTGGCTCAGGGCGCCACGGAGCCGAAGCCGGTGAAGCCGCTCGGGTCGTGGCGGCCGAAGCTGCCGTGCTCGAAAATGCCGTATCCCGTCTGCCCGTTCAGGGTGAAACGCGCGGCGTGGTCGATGACGCCGTACGCGGCGAGGGGGTGGGCGGCGGGGTCCGACAGGTCGTAGGTGCGGCGGTCGGTCCAGTCGCGGCCGCGCCAGGTGCCGTGCTGCCAGTCGTCGGCGGGCGGGTAGCCGGCGCCCACGGCGAGCGGCAGCGAGGCGAGGACCTGCACGCCGAGCTCCAGGGGCTCGCGGCCGTCGGGGTCGGTGAGGTGGATGACGGCGCGCTCGGGGTGCCGGGTGCCGGAGCGGTAGGCGATGTCGGCCTGCGGCCAGCCGAGTTGGCGGTCGCGCACGCCGGGCCGCACGAGCGTGGCGTCGTTGAGGGTGCGGTAGCCGTCGGCGTCCTCCTGGGCGATGACCATGAGGAAGCGGTCGTCGAAGCGCACCGGGCACCAGATCCAGTGGAAGCCCTCAGTGGCGAACTCCTCCTCGAGGAGCCCGCGTTCCTCGCCGGGGATGGGCCGCACGCCCCAGCTGCGGTCACGGGTCGCGGTCCACTCCCCCGGCGCCACGACGGTCTCGTCACCGCCCGCCCTGATCACTCCGGAGGGCCGTCCCGCCTGCACGAAGCGGCGCCCTTCGAGGGTGAGCCGGTCGCCGCGCCGCTGGA
Organism: Streptomyces sp. NPDC058308; assembly: GCF_042880275.1. Lineage (NCBI taxonomy): Bacteria > Bacillati > Actinomycetota > Actinomycetes > Kitasatosporales > Streptomycetaceae > Streptomyces > Streptomyces sp. NPDC058308. The sequence continues at coordinate 75,704 of NZ_JBHVZA010000032.1, read as the reverse complement.
TGTGGTGCGGCTCCCACAGGGCGGGGAAGTCGGCGGTCCAGGTGAGGTCGTACGAGAGGGACGCGGGGTCGGCCGGGTCGGCGGCGCACTCGAGGCGGATGCGGCGCAGCGGCTCGTCCACGGTGATGCGCAGCGGGCCGACGCGGAGGTTCATCCGGTCCTCGCCGAGGGCGTCACTGGCCCGTACGGCGTGGAGCGTGTCCCCGGTACGCAGCGTGGCGTACGCGTCGATGACACCGGTGTTCGGGTAGACGCCGAGGCCGAGGATGAGCAGGGCGCGGCCCCGGTGGTCGAAGAGGTGGAAGATGCAGCGGTCGTAGGCGTTGCGGTCGCCTGTCGCGACGTGCTTCATCGACAGGGGGACCTGGTGCACGGGGTATTCGTCGAGCGGGACCGGACGGTCGTCTGCCACGTCAAACCTCCCTGGTTGCACGGCAGTTCAGGGCAGCCGGGGCGGTGGGGCCCTCCGGCGCGGAGTTGACGGTACGTCAGTTGACGGGACGGAGCCATACACGCGCGCGACCCGTGCCGCGCTCCGGCGTGCGCCCGCCGGGCCGTACGGGCGCGGCGTTCCCGCTGGGCCGTATGGGCACGCCGGGCACAGACGCTCGATTCCCCGGGACGGTGACTTCCGTGCGGCGGCCGCCGTTGGTCTGGCATGACCCCCACGGACATGGGCACCGAGACGGGCCCGGCGCACTTCCCCACCGGACGCCGACGGCGCACCCTGGTGACGTTGCCCGCCTCCGCAGAATCGGTTCCGCAGCGGCCTCAGGATTCCCCACCGCACCCGCACTCCCCTGCGCACCACCAGCACCAGCAGCAGCACCAGCAGCAGTACGCCTACCAGCAGCCCCAGCAGGCCTACCCGCAGCCCTCACAGGCGTACCAACAGCCCCACCAGCAGCAGCCGTACCAGCAGCCGCACTTCCAGGACCCGCCGATCTACGGCACGCTGCTCCGCCTCTGGGCCGACCGCGGCCGGACGCTGCCCGGGCGCCACGACCCGGAGTGGGCGCGGCTCGTGGCGCCGCCGGTGAACTACGGCTCGTTCAGCGCGAGTCGGGACCCGCGAGGTGACGTGCGATGACCATGCGCTGGATCTGATTGGTGCCCTCGACGATCTGCAGCACCTTGGCCTCGCGCATGAGGCGCTCCACGGGGAAGTCCGCGGTGTAGCCGTACCCCCCGAGGACCTGCACGGCGTCCGTCGTCACCTTCATCGCGGCGTCCGTGCACAGCAGCTTGGCCATGGCCGCCTGCTTGGCGAACGGCCGGCCGGCGTCGCGGAGCCTGGCCGCGGCCAGATAGAGCGCCCGGCCCGCCTCGATCTGCGTCGCCATGTCCGCGAGCATGAAGCGCAGCCCCTGGAAGTCGGCGATGGGCCTGCCGAACTGCCGGCGCTCGGTGGCATACGCGACGGCCTCGTCGAGCGCCGCCTGGGCCACGCCGATGGCGCAGGCCGCGATGCCGAGCCGCCCCGAGTCGAGCGCGGAGAGCGCGATGGCGAAGCCCTGTCCCTCGTCGCCGATGCGGCGCGAGTCCGGGACGCGTACGCCGTCGAAGTTGATCTGGGCGGTGGGCGAGCCCTTCATGCCCATCTTCTTCTCGGGCACCGCGGCGCTCAGCCCCTCGGCGTCGCCCGGCACCAGGAAGGCAGTGACGCCGCGGGCGCCTTCGCCGCCGGTGCGGGCCATGACCGTGTAGAAGTCGGCGATGCCGCCGTGCGTGATCCACGCCTTGGTGCCGGTGATGACCCAGCCCTCGTCGTCCCTGACGGCCTTCGTGCGCAGCGAGGCCGCGTCGGACCCGGACGCGGGCTCGGACAGGCAGTACGCGCCGAGGAGGCCACCGCCGAGCATGGCCGACAGGTGGTCGGCCTGCTGCTGCTTGGTGCCGTACCCGGCGAGCGCGTGGCAGGACAGGGTGTGGACGCTGACGCCGAGACCGACGGTCAGGCGCGCCGCGGCGAGCTCTTCGAGAACCTGGAGATAGACCTCGTACGGCTGGTCGCCGCCGCCGAACTCCGCGTCGTACGGCAGTCCGAGGAGGCCGGATTCGGAGAGCAGCGTGAAGACCTCGCGGGGAAAGCGCCCGGCGTCCTCTTCCTCGGCCGTCTTCGGGGCGATCTCGCGCTGGGCTATGTCCCGGACCAGCGAGAGCAGGTCCCTGGCCTCGTCCGTGGGCAGCTGACGGTCCACCGACGGCGCGATGCGGTCGGGCATGGCGCTCTCCTCCCTGTGGGGCTGCGGCGGACGCCCGCGCTGGGTGGGGCGGCGCCGCCGGGAAACGATGCCGAGCCAGGCTCTCCTTCCGGGTCACGGAAGCAGCTGACCAGCGGCTGTGGCGCGTTGAGTATGACCGATCGGCGGCGGCCCGTCACTAGTTAACGACCGCTTACTTGAAAGATAGCCGAAGATCGCCCGTGGCGGCCCGATTGGTACGAACCATTGACCACACTGGTCTAGTCCTCCTACTGTTCCCCCGAACGTCTTAACGCGTTCATGCCAAGTCGCACGCAGGTCCACGGCACTACTTCCCCCTCCAGGTTTCCCCCCACGAGGAGACAACGATGCTCAGACCGCACACCTCCCGCGCCTCGTTCCGGGCGCTCCTCGCCACCGCCTGTTGCACCGTCCTCGGCGCGGGACTGCTGGCCGGCGCGGGCAGCGCCGCCGCCGGGCAGGACCGGCCCACCGCGACGAAGGCCGCCGCCGGTTCCAAGGTCGTCGGATACTTCACCGAGTGGGGCGTCTACGACCGGAACTACCACGTCAAGAACGTCGAGACGTCCGGCTCGGCAGCCAAGCTCACGCACATCAACTACGCCTTCGGCAACGTCCAGGGCGGCAAGTGCACGATGGGCGACGCCTACGCGGCGACCGACAAGGCCTACACCGCGGGCCAGTCCGTGGACGGCGTGGCCGACACCTGGGACCAGCCGCTGCGCGGCAACTTCAACCAGCTGCGCAAGCTGAAGAAGAAACACCCCGGCCTCAAGGTCCTCTGGTCGTTCGGCGGCTGGACCTGGTCGGGCGGGTTCACCGAGGCGGCGAAGAACCCCGCGGCCTTCGCCCAGTCCTGCTACGACCTGGTCGAGAACTCCAAGTGGGCCGACGTCTTCGACGGCATCGACATCGACTGGGAGTACCCCAACACCTGCGGCCTCACCTGTGACACCAGCGGCCGCGCGGCGTACAAGAACCTCATGTCCGCGGTCCGTTCGAAGTTCGGCAGCGGCAACCTCGTGACCTCGGCGATCCCGGCCGACGCCTCGGCGGGCGGCAAGCTCGACGCCGCCGACTACGCGGGCGCCGCCCAGTACGTCGACTGGTACAACCCCATGACGTACGACTACTTCGGGGCCTGGGACGCGAAGGGCCCGACCGCCCCGCACTCGCCGCTCACCTCCTACAGCGGCATACCGAAGGACGGCTACAACTCCGACGCCACCATCAAGAAGCTCAAGGGCCTCGGCGTCCCCTCGAACAAGCTGCTGCTCGGCATCGGCTTCTACGGCCGCGGCTGGACGGGCGTCACGCAGAAGGCGCCGGGCGGCACCGCGACGGGCCCCGCGGCGGGCAAGTACGAGCAGGGCATCGACGACTACAAGGAACTGAAGACCAAGTGCCCGGCCAACGGCACCGTCGGCGGGACCGCGTACGCGCACTGCGGGAACAACTGGTGGAGCTACGACACCCCGGCCACCATCGCGGGGAAGATGAACTACAAGAACCAGCAGGGCCTCGGCGGCACCTTCTTCTGGGAGCTCAGCGGTGACACGTCGGGCGGCGAGCTGATCAAGGCCATCAACTGACGTTCCGTCCAAGGCGTTCGGGGCGGGAGCCGGCCGACTCCCGCCCCTTTCGCGTGGCAGGGCTCAAAGACAGGCTCTCAGGGGTGCACCGGTGCCGGATACGACGGCTCGAAGTCCTCGATGACCCGCAGCGTGTCCCCGAGGGTGCGCACCAGGAGCGAGCCGACCGTCTCGCGCGACAGCTCACGGTGGCCGATCCAGTCGAGCGTGACGCCCTCCACGCTGCACAGCCAGCCGATCAGCGCGGTGCGCGCCAGCTGCGGTATGTCCTTGCGGCCGTACGCCCCTTCGGCGATCGCGGCGATCAGCGCCTCCCGCACCCCGTCCCGTATGGCGTGCACCTCGGCGTCGAAGCCGACGCCGCCGCTGATGATCGTGCGGTACGCCGCCTGGTGGTGCTCGGCATAACGCAGATAGCCGTCGATCGTGCGCTGCACGCGCTCCACCGGCGGGAGGTCGTCGTGGCGGCCGGCGCGCGCCACCAGTTCGGTGACGGAGTCCTCGATGATCGCGAGGTAGTAGCCGCGCTTGGACTTGAAGTAGTAGTAGATCAGCCCTTTGGCGACGCCCGCCTGCTTCGCGATGTCGTCCATCGACAGGGCGTCGTAGGACGTGTCGGCGAACAGCTTCCGGCCGATGGTGATGAGTTCGGCGCGGCGTGCCGCGGAGCGGTCACTGCCGCGCTGTTGACTATTATTCAATTTCGGCCCTAGTCTCCAACTGCCTCGGGATGTCCGCAGTATGGCAGACCAGTGCCTCCTGCCGGTTCGGCTCCCGACGGCGCTTCACGCACTCCCCTTACGCACGCCACGCACCGCGAAAAGACGTACGGGAGGAAGACAGTGGGCGCAGCACGCAGCGCGTTACGCGAGGGCAGAACATCCTGGAAGAAGACGGCCGTGGTGGCCCTGCCGGCCGTCCTGGCCGTCGGCGTCATGGCCTCCGTGATGGCCGAGGGCGCGCTCGCCGCGTCCTTCGCCGTCTCGGGCACCAGCTTCCAGGTGTCGTCCGGCAAACTGACCAGCGAGGGCCTGTCGTCGTACGTGCAGACGGACCGGGACGTCGACGGCAAGGGGCACCCCGTGGCGCTCCTCGGGATCGGCGACGCGACCCTCACCGACATCTGCCAGGCCGCCGAGGTGAAGACCCCGGTGGGCAACGTCGTCTTCAAGCTGACCGCGGGCGGCGACGCCGGAAACGTCACGGCCAGCAACCTGGTCATCGACGGCGAGGACCTGGTGGGCGACGCCCGCTTCGGCACCGCCGAGATCGGCCGGGACGCCTCCACGCTCGACGAGGTGCCCGGGGTCAAGGGCGAGAAGGGCAAGTTCGGGCTGCAGGCCGGGGACATCGAGGTCGCCGGGGTGAAGTCGCACGCCTGGTCGGCGACGGGGGGCAACTTCCGGCTCAAGGGCATGCGGGTCGACGTCAGCCTCGGCGGCAAGAAGTGCTTCTGACCGGCGGCGGCAGAGGCGGGGTCAGTCCCTTCCGCACGGACGGCGGCGGCTGGCTCGACCGGCGGCTGCCGTGGCCCGAGCAGCGCCGGGTCGTCCGCAGGTGGCGGCGCACCCGGCCCTTCTGGGGCGGGCTGCTGCTCATCCTCGGCGGCGCCGAGCTGGTCCTGACCCCGCTCTCGCCCCTGACGGTGCTGGTCAGCCTGGGGCTCGGCGGGATCGCGGCGCTCGGCATCGGGATCGCCCTTGTCGTGGCGGGGCTCTTCCTGTGGCTGCTGCCGCACGCGCACCACTACGTGAGCATCAACGCCCTGATCCTCTCGGTGCTCTCGTTCGCGGCGACCAACCTCGGCGGGTTCCTGGTCGGCATGCTGCTCGGGATCGCGGGCAGCGCCATGGGGTTCGGGTGGACGCCGGTGCCGCAGGACGCCGAGGAGGACCCGGCGCGCCCCAGGGTGCGGGACGGGCAGGGCACCCGGACGCTCGGTGTGCTGCTGCCGGTGGCGATCGTCGCCGGGCTCGTGGTGCACGGGAGCCCGGCGCGGGCGGCACCGGCGGAGGTGAAGGCGGCCCCTGCGGAGGCGATCGTGGCGGCGCGCGTCCCGCCGACCATCACCACGACGCTCTTCGCGCCGCAGGGCTTCATCCTGGCGGGCGTCCGCGAGATCCCCACCGCGGACGGCCCGTTGAAGGTCATGGTGCTGCGGATGAAGGCGGCCTCGCTCACCGATTACCGGCTCAGGACGCGCGACGGGAGCGAGGAACTCGCCCTGGGCGCCGACACGCTGGACCTGAGCGGTGCGGTCACGCTCTATCTGACCAAGTTCAAGGGGTGCCTGGAGGGCGTCCTCTGCCTCACCTTCACGCCCGACAAGCTGCCGGTGCCGCCCGTCGTGCCGCCGTTCGTGTTCATGACGGACGTGAGCGCGGAACAGGCGCTGGTCACCTCGGACTCGATCGTGGCGGGCGGACTCACCCTGAAGGCCTCGGCATGAGGGGCCCGGCATGATCCAGATCCAGGCCGCCCTCTTCTGGGCGTACGCGATCGGCGCGACGTTCGCCGTCTCCGCCGGGCGGCAGCTGCAGGTGTGGGAGCGGATCAACGCGGGCGAGGGGCCGCGCACGCGCAGCCGGGCCGCCAACCCCTATCTCGCCCTCACGGGGCTCTTCGCCGCCGTCCTGCTGGTGCCGACCGGGCTCTTCCTGCTGTGGCAGAACCCGTCCTGGGCGACGATGCACGTGGCCGGCGGGCACGACGACGTGTGGGCGGGGTTCGTGCTGTTCTATGCGGGCGGGCTCCCGGTGGCGGCGATCCTCGGGTTTCTCGTGGCGCAGGCCCTGGTGCTCGTGGGCGCGGGCTACTGGGCGTACCTGAGTTGCGTCGGCGGGTACTTCCTGCTGTTCGGGACGCTGATCCACGGCTGGGACGGCAGCGGGTACGAGCGCTTCCTGTCGTCCGGTGCGGGGGACTTCGCCGACTGGCCGCGGGACAGCGTCGTCAATCACGTACTGGACTTCCTGACGTCCGGGACGTTCCTGGCACTGCTGCTCTTCGGGGCCGCGGTGATCGGCACCATGCTGGTGACCGAGATCGGCTGGCTCATGGAGGGCTGGTCGCTGCCGGGCGCCGACGAGGAGCGCAAGGTGCCGAGGCTCCTCGCCGTCGTCATCGCGGCGGCCGGTGTCTACGGGCTGCCGTTCGTGGGCGCGCTCTTCGCCAGCGTGCTGGTGCGCCTCGCCGGCGGGTGGCTCGGCCTCCCGCTGTTCGCGGTGGCGGCCGGTGTGACGCTGCTGCACCGGCGCTCGCCGGTGCGGTGGCTGTACGGGCTGGTGGGGGTGCCCGCGCGGCACTGGCGGGCGGGCCTGGAAGAGCCCGGCCACCCCGGCGATCAGGAGAGCGGCGTCACATCAGGCCGGTCTGGGTGACGAGCATCGCGAGGACGACGACGAGGGTCCAGCCCGCGAGGTGCTCCAGGATCTTGTGCCCGTCCTCCTCGGGGCCGCCGGTGCGGGCCTTCGCGCGGACGGCGGTGGCAGAGGTCGCAGTCATGTCTTCTCGCTGACGTTCGTCTGGCAGGTGACTTCCCCCCGGGTGATCCCCGCGCGTTCACACGCCGGACGGGATCCCTCTCCACCATGCCAGCAGAAGCCGCCTGCGCGGGAGAGAGCTTGGTCACCCCACAACTCGGACACGGCGGCGCGCGTCTACCTATGGACGGCGGGGTGTGCAGGTGTGCCCCGTCCGTTCGCCCGTGCACCGTACGACCGAGAGGTTCCCGATGAGCACGAACCGGACGACGTCGCCCCGCCCGCGCCGCAGAGCGCGGCTCGCCCTCGCGGCCGCGATCACCGCGGCGGCCGCCCTCACCGCACCCGTCTCACAGGCCGCACCGGCCACCGCCGAGAAGCCGTCGCCGGGCGCCCCCGGTCTCGGCGACCCGCTGTTCCCGCTGGACGGGAACGGCGGGTACCAGGTGGACCGCTACTACCTGGACTTCGACTGGCAGGCGCCCAGAACCCCGTTCGAGGCGACGACGACGATCAAGGCCCGGTCCACGCAGGCGCTCTCGCGCTTCAATCTGGACTTCGGCGGCAACACCCTGCACACCGTCACCGTGAACGGCTCCGCGGCGCTCGCCTCCCGCGCCGGCGACGAGCTGACGGTCACCCCCAAGTCCCCGATAGACAAGGGCAGTTCCTTCACGGTCAAGGTCACGTACACCGCCGACCCGACGCAGACCCGGCACCGCGACGACGCGATCGAGGACTACGGCTGGATCCCCACGCCCGACGGCACGGTGGTCTACCCGCAGCCGAACGGCGCCCGGTTGATCTTCCCGGCCGACGACCATCCGAGCCGGCGGGCGCCGGTCACCTTCCGGATCACGACGCCGGGCGACCGCACGGCCGTCGCCAACGGCAAGCTGGTCTCGCGCACCCAGCGCCCCGGCGGCCGGGTGCGCTGGACGTACGACTCCGAACAGCCGCTCTCCACCCAGCTCGTGCAGCTCGCCATCGGCAAATTCCAGCTGATCGACGGCGAAGGGCCCGGCGGCCTCCCGCTGCGCGACGTCGTCCCGGACTCGCTGGTCGAGCCGACGGCCGCGTACCGGGGGCTCACCCCGGACCATCTGAAGTGGCTGGAGGAGAAGCTCGGCCCCTACCCCTTCGACCGCTACGGCGTCCTGGTCGGCGACACCGATCTCGGCGTGGCCCTGGAGACCCAGACCCTCTCGCTCGTCCCGAAGGCGGACCTGCTCGGCACTCAGGTCGACGCCGAGCGGAACCTGGTGCACGAGCTCACCCACCAGTGGTTCGGCGACAGCGTGGCCCTCAAGAGCTGGTCCGACCTGTGGCTGAGCGAGGGGCACGCGCGCTTCTACGAGCGGGAGTACTCCGAGCAGCACGGCGGGGGCAGCTTCGAGGCCGCCATGAAGACCGCCTACCAGGCCCACGACCAGTGGCGCAGGGACTACGGCGCCCCCGCGGAGCCGACCGAGCCGAACCTCTTCAAGCGCATGCGGTACGACGGCTCGGCCCTGGTCCTGTACGCGCTGCGCGAGCAGGTCGGCGACGCCACGTTCCAGAAGATCGAGCGCGCCTGGGTGAGCGGCTTCAAGGGCCGTACGGCGAGCACCCGGCAGTTCGTCGACCTGGCGTCGAAGGTCGCGGGCCAGGATCTGGAGGGCTTCCTGCACCCGTGGCTGTACGGCGACAGGACTCCGCCGATGCCGGGCCACCCGGACTGGGTGGTGGACCCGGCCAGGTGACCCGCGGTGACGCCGAGCCCGAAATGCGCTACTTCTCCGCATCTCATAGCGTGGGGGCATCCCCGACCAGAGGAGCCGTCATGGGCGACAACGCCATGGACAAGGCAAAGGGCAAGGCCAAAGAGATGATGGGCAAGGCCACCGGCAACGACCGGATGGCAGCCGAGGGCAAGACCGACAAGGCAAAGGGCAAGGCCAAGGACACCGCGGACGACATGCGCGACAAGGCCGAGGGCATGCGCGACTCGTTCCGCGAGGACCGCTGACCCCACGCGGTGCCCGCTCTCCCGCACGGGAGGGCGGGCACACGTGTGTCACCGGCGGCGTCACCGGCATCACCGGCATCACCGGGAGAAGACGGCGTCACCTCCGTACCCCGACGCCCCCGGCGTCCCTGACACCCCCGACACCCGGACAGGCCACGTGGAGGCGGACGGTGGCACCCCCCGCCGACGCGCCGTGGATGTCGTGGGTGGTGTACGGCTGGCCCGGGCGAATGGGCTGATCACACCGGGCGCAGAGCATCACGGGCCTCCCGCACCTGCTGTTGCAGCCGCCTGCCCTGGGGGCAGTACGCGAGGCGACGGCAGGAGTCGCACCGGTCGAGGTGGTCGAGGAGCCTGCCCTGTCTCTCCGCGACTCTCGCGAGCGTCACGACACTCCCCCCGCGGCGCAGCACGGGCACGCACGGGGAAACACGTCGGCGCGGTGGTCGACGGCCACGTCCGGACGGCTGCCGAGGTCGACGGCGGTGGCGTTGTCCAGGGCGACCCCGCAGGAGACGCACGCGCGGCCACGGCGCTGGAGGTCGCTCAGTTCCGACAGGGCTGGGGTTTGCTGCACATCCATAAGGTCCCCGCATTCGGTGATCAGGTCTGACGTGACCGTAGAACGCGGTACCTGCCGACAGGGTGCGCGAAATGCGGGTATTGGTCCCGAAAAGCGGCCGACCCGTCGGGTTCCACTCGGGTTCCGCTCGGGCCTGGCCGGGCTCCGACGGGTCCTCGCTCCCCCGGACGGCGGGCCGACCTACCCTGTCGCAGTGATGCCGAACTGCCGACGACATGACGTGAGAGGCGCAGACAAGTGCGGTTGGACAGACAGGACTTGGAAGGCTGGACGCCGATGCACGCGGCCTGGCAGACGGTCGTCGAAGGGGTCACGGGCGCCATGGCGTACATCGTCGACGACCACTGGGACATCGTCGTCTACAACGCCGAGTTCAAGGCCCTCTTCCCCGACGGCCGGACACCGACCAACCTCATGCGGTGGATGCTCCTCGACGACCGGGCCCGTGAGGAGACGCTGCTGAACTGGGCCGAGGACTGGGCGCGAGGGGCCTGCCCGGCCGTCAGACGCGCGGTCACGAACCACCCGGCCGATCCCGCGCTGATCAATCTGGCCCACGAGGTCCGCTGCCATCCCCTCGCGGGGCCCATCTACCTGGCGACCGTGTCCTCCCACGCCCTGCACCCCGACGGAGCCGTGCGGCAGATCAACCACGCCGTCAAGGGGCCGGGCTGGGTGATCGCGACCGCCGCCGCCCCGCTCCCTGAGATCGCCTCCCAGTTCGTGATGATGCAGTACCGGCAGGGCCCGACCCGCCCCCACCAGCCCCCACCGCTGAGTACGGACACCGTCCGCAAGCGCGCGGCGGCCCGGCCCGGCTACGGCCCCGGCGCCCGCTGAACCCCGCAGGAGGCGCCCGCTCCCATGCGCGGAGGCGGGCGCCTTCTCCGCGACCGCGCTCAGCGCACCCCGACGGCGGCCAGCGCGGCACGCTGGCGCGTGGAAGGTTTCGCCGGGAAGTACAGGTAACAGACGCCACCGGTGCCCGACACGACCTTGCCCGAGGCGTTGTAGCGCTTCGTTCTCAGCCAGATGTTCTCCCACTCACGCCGCCGGTAGACGCGGCGCACCGCCGCATCGCTCGGCGACGCCGGGTCATTGGCGATCACGTCGCCGTCCGCCGTGAAGCCGATGACCGTCATCAGATGGCCCGCCGTGCCGTAGCCCGCGCCCGTCAGCTCCTCCTTGAGGAACGACTGGGACGTTATGGCCGGGATGCCCGCGGCGATCAGCGACTCCAGCTCCGTGAGCGAGGCGAGCCGGGTGACGACGCCCTGGAGGTCCTTGTACGTGGCCGCGTACGCGGCGTTGAAGGGCCAGTTGCCGCAGCCGTCGTACTGGTAGTCGAAGGTACGACGGGCCGCGTGGCACACCTGCGGGTCGGCGTACGACGGGTCGACCCAGGCCAGTTCCTCGGGCGTCGGTCTGCGGCCCCAGTACTCGATGATCATCTGCGAGGACGTCGGGCTGCACCACGCCTCGCCGCCGTTGTCGTACTCCGGGTACTGGCCCGCGTGGATCTCCTGCGAGTAGCGCGGGACCTTCAGCTCCCTGGCGAGGCCCGGCTTCGACGCGGGCACCGTGAAGCGGTCGGGGACGGCCGAGGCCATCGCGCCGAGGCGCCACACCGTGGGGGTCGCGGTGGCGCCCGGCTTGCGGTGGAGCGTCAGGCGCAGCCGGTAGGAGACGACGCGCGGGCCCGCGGCCGCGTCGTCGACGGAGAGCGTGTCCGTCCAGACCGTCGACTTGCCGTCGGTCTGGTCGTCGACGGAGGTCCGCCGGATGTCGGTCTCCTTGTCGTCGCCCGAGGTCCAGCGACCCATCACGTACCAGGGGGTCTTCGTCCCGTCGGCGTACGTGCCGCACAGCTCGACCTGGAGCCAGGTGCCGGGCGGCGTGTCGGCGTTCCAGGACGCGATGAGCTCCGTGGCGGGGACGGCGGAGCGGTGCGCGGGCGAGGTCCACCGGGCGTACTCCCAGGTGGCCGTCCTGCCGGTGTGCGGGTCCGTGTAGTCGGTGCGGCCCGCGGGCTTCTTGATCCGCAGGCCGGGGCGGGCGCCGGTGACGGGGGTGGTGCCCTCGGCGGTGCCGGTGCGCCAGTCCTTGAGCGAGACCCAGAAGCGGTTGTCCACGAGCCGGTCCGCGCGCGGGGCGCTCTCCCGGCCGGCCGCGGCCCCGGCGGCCAGGGCGGGAGCGGCGGTCGCCGCGAGGGCGGTCACGGCGGCGGCCGTGGCCAGGACGGATCTGCGGGAGATGTCGTCGGTACGGTCGGTTCTGCCTGCTCGGTCCATGGAAGGGACCCCCAGTCGACGTGGTTTCCGGCGGGATCCGGAAGGTCGGGTCAGGTGCACGGAAGTGGGCCAACTATGGCGGTTACCGGCCGACTTCTGCCAGCGGTCCGGACACTGCCGTACGCACCAATATTGGCCTCAACCAATGGCATGACCTGCGACGGCGCGCGGAACACATTCTTCCGCGGTCGTACCCTTGCCGGTGATGACCGGACAGCACCCGCACGCCCCGCTCCCCGCGCTCCCCCGCCTCGCCGACGCGCTGCGCCGGCTGCCGCCCTCGTGCGGGCCCGTCCGGCTGATCGCGGTGGACGGGCACGCGGGCTCGGGCAAGTCGACGTTCGCCCGGCGGCTCGCCGAGGCGGCCGGCGGCGCGCCCGTCCTGCGGCTCGACGACATCGCGAGCCACACCGAGCTGTTCGGCTGGACGGAGCGGCTGCGGCGGGAGGTCATCGGACCGCTCGCGCGCGGCGCGACGGCGCACTACGCGACGTACGACTGGCACGAGCGCCGCTTCGGCCCCGCCGGCACCCCCCTGCCGCCCGCGCCCGTGGTGCTCGTGGAGGGCGTCGGGGCGGGCCGCCGGGCGCTGCGCCCGCACCTCGCCGCGGTGCTCTGGATGGACGTGCCGCGGGAGGAGGCGTGGCAGCGGGGGCGCCGACGGGACGGGGCGGTCCAGAGTGACTTCTGGGACGGCTGGGAGCCCGCGGAACTCCAGCACTTCACCGAGGATCCCTCCCGGCCCTACGCCGATCTCTTGGTACGACAGTGCCCAGAGGGATACCAAGTGATTACCGGGCCCAATGGGGTGCCCTCAGCCACCCAAGATGTCACACAGAGTGATGACCCATCGGCGGTCCGCTGAACCTTCGGAAGCGCGCTTTCGTACGACCCCACGAGTTTCCGCGAGTGCCCCAACTCTTCTTGACCCAGGGCCCTTACAGGACTTACGTTCTGAATGTGCGGTCTTAACGGACCGCCCGCAGACACGAAGCCCCCGGTTGTTCCCCCGTGATCGGGGGCTTCGTTCTGCCCTCCGCGGTCGATTTCCGGCCGCCGCGAGCCAGCATTCGCTCACCGTCGGTCACCATCCGATCGACTCCCCGACGGCCCTTTCCGGCCGATCCGCCGGTGCGGCACCCTACGGCCGACCGCTCCTCCGCAGGTACGATGCGTATCGGTGCGCCTTTTCGGACGGCTGCTCTGCGCATCGAGGCAACTCCCGTCCGCAGCACAGTGGTTCAGCGCAGTGGTTCAGCGCAGTCGCCGGCGGGCACAGGTCCGGCGGTACGCAAACGGGGGCACGGTTTGTGGGGGACCTGATGGACTTCGACGCGGTGGGCTCACCCGCCCCGGCCGACCTCGCCTGGCTGCGGGGCGTCGACGCCTACACGATGGGCGCCTATCCGCAGGCGGAGGAGGAATTCCGGACGGCGGTCCGGATGGATCCCGGGATGGCCGACGGCTGGCTCGGGCTGCACGCCCTGCGCATCGACACGACGACGGCGCTGCTGCGGATGTTCCAGCACCGCGACCGCTTCGGGGAACAGCGCACCCGCCACGCACGCGCCCTCAACTCATGGTATTGGCTGGGCTGGTGGGTGCAGCCCGTCCTGGAAAGCACCCGCGACCTGCTGCTCGCGCACGCCTCGCACTGGCTGGACGGCCGCCATGTCCCCGAGCTGGACCGGGCGTTGGCGGGCCTGCCGCCCGTCGACGCGGACCCGCAGGTGCGCTTCCTGCACGCCTGCCGCTCGTACCTGGTCAAGGACTGGGAGCAGTTGGTGCGGCACACCGACCCGCTGATCGACGACCCGATGCTGGGCATCGAGGCGGGGCTCTTCGGCGGCATGGCGCGGGTGCGCCTGGAGACGTACGGCCAGGCCGAGCCGCTCCTGGCCGCCGCCCTGATGCGCTGCCGCAGCGAGCAGCCGCAGCGCAAGGAGCTGCGCTACTGGCTGGCCCGCGCCCACGAGGGCACCGGCCGCTCGGCCGCCGCCCTGCCGCTGTACCGCGCGGTGCACCGGGTCGACGCCTCGTTCATGGACACCTCGGCGCGGCTCGCGGCGATCGCCGAGGGCGACGGGTACGACGAGGCGGCCGACCTCGCCGCCGCGATCAGCCTCACCGGGGCGGGCCAGGACATGCTGGAGGGCCCCGACGGCATCGACACGCTGTTCGGCACGGAGGGGCGTGACGTGAAGGTCACCGGCCCCGAACCGCCCACCGTCGGCGACCCGTCGGCCACCGACGCCGGTTCCGGATCCGGATCCGGATCCGGAACCGGAACCGGAACCGGAACCGGAACCGGTGCCACCGGCCCCTCCGAGACCGACGCCGTGCGCGAGAAGGCGATCATCCCGATCAAGGCCGGTCCCGCACAGCTGCCGCCGGGGCCCACCGACCCCGCGCTGCTGGAGGCCGCGCTCTGCGAACTGGAGGGCATGGTGGGCATGGAACCGGTGAAACGCCAGGTCAAAGCGCTCTCCGCCCAGCTGAACATGGCACGCCTGCGCGCCGCCCAGGGCCTTCCCGTACAGCCGCCGAAACGACACTTCGTCTTCTCCGGCCCCTCGGGCACCGGCAAGACCACCGTCGCCCGCATCCTCGGCCGCGTCTTCTACGCGCTCGGCCTGCTCGGCGGCGACCACCTGGTGGAGGCGCAACGCGCCGACCTCGTCGGCGAGTACCTCGGCCAGACCGCCGTGAAGGCCAACGAGTTGATCGACTCGGCCATCGGCGGGGTCCTCTTCGTCGACGAGGCGTACTCGCTCTCCAACTCCGGATACGGCAAGGGCGACGCGTACGGCGACGAGGCGCTGCAGGTCCTCCTCAAGCGCGCCGAGGACAACCGCGACCACCTCGTCGTGATCCTCGCGGGCTACCCCGAGGGCATGGACCGGCTGCTCGCCGCCAACCCCGGCCTGTCCTCGCGCTTCACGACCCGCGTCGACTTCCCCTCGTACCGCCCGCTCGAACTCACCGCCATCGGCGAGGTCCTCGCGGCCGACAACGGCGACGTGTGGGACGAGGAGGCGCTCGACGAGCTGCGCTCCATCAGCGGGCACGTCGTCGACCAGGCCTGGATCGACGAGCTGGGCAACGGCCGCTTCCTGCGCACGCTGTACGAGAAGAGCTGCGCCTACCGCGACCTGCGGCTCTCCACCTATCCCGGCGACCCGGGGCGCGCCGACCTGTCGACGCTGCGGCTCCCCGACCTGATGCAGGCGTACGGCGAGGTGCTCTCGGGACGGGGACCGCAGGACACCCCGGGGCTCTGAGAGCCTGTCTCTGAGGCGGGACGCGCCGCCCGGCCGGGGTGCCGTGCGCGGCTCAGCCCACCGAGCTGACCGCCCGCGCGGAGTCCCTGCTCCCCTCCTGCGGCGTCCTCGGCACCGTGACCCGGTGCGCCGGGTCACGGACCTCGCCGACCAGGAGCTCCAGGACGTCCTCCAGGGCGACCAGGCCGAGCACCTTGCCGGTCGCGTCGGCGACCTGCGCCAGGTGCGTCGCCGCGCGGCGCATCACGGTCAGCGCGTCGTCCAGCGGGAGTTCGGACCGCAGCGTGGTCATCGGCCGCCACACCTGCTGCGGCACGGCCCGGTCGGTCTCCTCCAGGTCCAGCACGTCCTTGACGTGGAGATAGCCCATGAAGGCGCCGTTCTCCGCGCAGACCGGGAAGCGGGAGTAGCCGGTGCGGCCGGTGAGCTCGATGACCCTGGCCGGGGTCACCGATGGCCCCACCGTCACCAGCGACGCCCGGTCGAGCAGAACGTCGGTGACCGGGCGCGAGCCCAGCTCCAGGGCGTCCTCCAGGCGCTCCTGCTCGACGGGGTCGAGCAGCCCCGCCTGGCCCGAGTCCTCGACGAGGCGGCCCAGCTGCACGCTGGTGAACACCGCCTCGACCTCGTCCTTGGGCTCCACCTTGAACAGCCGCAGGACGAGCCGCGCGCAGGCCCCCAGCGCCACGGTCACCGGTCGGCACAGCCGCGCGAAGGTGACCAGGCCGGGGCTGAACCAGAGGGCGGTCTTCTCGGGGGCCGCCATCGCGAGGTTCTTCGGGACCATCTCGCCGATGACGAGGTGGAGGAAGACGACGACGGCGAGCGCGATCACGTAGCCGAGCGGGTGGATCATGCCCTCGGGCAGCCGGGCCGCCTCGAAGAGCGGCTCCAGGAGCTGGGCGACGGTCGGCTCGGCGACGGCGCCGAGCGTCAACGAGCAGACGGTGATGCCGAACTGGGCGGCCGCCATCATCTGCGGCAGGTGTTCGAGGCCGTAAAGGACCTGGCGGGCCCGCTTGGAGTCCAGCGGCTCGATCTGGCTGCGGCGCACGGACACGAGCGCGAACTCCGCCCCCACGAAGAAGCCGTTGGCGAGCACGAGCAGGACGGCGAAGAGAAGTTGCAGCAGGCTCATCGCAGGGCCTCCACGGCAGTGCCCGCACCGCTGCGGACGGCACCGGCCTCCTGGACGCGGACGAGCCGCACCCGCTCCGCGCGGTAGTGGCCGACCTGACGCACCGAGAGCCGCCAGCCCGGGAGCTCGGCCCGGTCGCCGGGGGCCGGGATGCGCCCGAGCAGATCGGCGACGAGGCCCGCCACGGTCTCGTAAGGGCCCTCGGGCACGTCGAGTCCTATCCGCTGGAGCGTGTCGACCCGGCAGCTGCCGTCGGCGTCCCACGCGGGGCCGCTGTCCTCGGCCGGCGCCTGGCAGAGCTCGGGCAGGTCCAAGTGGTCGTGCTCGTCGCGGACTTCACCGACGAGTTCCTCGACGATGTCCTCCAGGGTGACGACGCCCGCCGTGCCGCCGTACTCGTCGACGACGACGGCTATCGGCTGTTCGCTGCGCAGCCGCTCCAGGAGGGGCTGCACGGGCAGCGTCTCGGGGACGAGCAGCGGGGAGCGCGCGATGCGGCGCACGGGTGTCCTGAGCCGCTGGTGGGCGGCGACCGCGAGGGCGTCCTTGAGGTGCACCATGCCGACGATCTCGTCGATCCGCTCGTCGTAGACCGGGAAGCGGGACAGGCCGGTGGCGCGGGTCAGGTTCACCACGTCCTCGGCGGTCGCCGATGACTGCAGTGCGCTGACCTTCACGCGCGGCGTCATGACGTGCTGCGCGGTCAGCTCGCCGAGGGAGAGGGTGCGCACGAACAGGTCGGCGGTGTCCTGCTCCAGGGCGCCGGCCTGGGCCGAGTGCCGGGCCAGGGAGACCAGTTCACCGGGGGTGCGGGCCGAGGCGAGCTCCTCGGCGGGTTCGACGCCGAGGGTGCGCACCAGTCGGTTGGCCACGGTGTTCAGGAGGGCGATCACGGGCCGGAAGAGCCGCGCGAACACGTGCTGCGGGCCCGCGACGAACCGCGCAACCTGCAGCGGCCTGGACACCGCCCAGTTCTTGGGCACCAGCTCGCCGATCACCATCTGCACGGCGGACGCGAGCAGCATGCCGACCACCACGGAGACACCGCCGACACCGCCTTCGGGGACGCCGACGGCCGTGAACGGGCCCGCGAGCAGGTGCGCGAGGGCCGGTTCGGCGAGCATGCCGACGACGAGCGAGGTGATGGTGATGCCGAGCTGGGTGCCGGAGAGCTGGAAGGACAGCTCCTTGAGGGCGCTGACGACCGTTGCGGCCCTTCGGTCGCCGTCGGCCGCGGCCTTCTCCGCGTCCGGCCGCTCCACGGTGACGAGGCCGAACTCGGCCGCCACGAAGAAGCCGTTCGCGAGAATCAGCAGGAATGCCGCCCCGAGAAGCAGCAGGGGCACTGTCATGCCGCCGCCTCTCCGGTCGTGCCGGTCCCGGTATGTCGGGAGGGGGCGGCGCAGGTACTACAGGACGATCCGTCCATCGCCGGAGGGAGTCACTCCTCGGATAGCAGGAGCCCCTGGGAGCCGGGCGGGCCCGTCAGGAGCGGGGCGGCGCACCGTGCGCGCCCCGCCACCAGATTAATCAAGACCGGCCGCGGAACGTCCAGGGCCTGTTCGGTGGTTCGGCCCGGAGCAGTCAGTTCTCGCGGGCCCAGTTCTCGCGGGCCTAGTTCTCGCGGGCCGCACGGGCGTCCGCGAGCGCGCGCAGGGCGCGGGCGTCGGTGACGGCCTGCTGCCTGGCGATGCCCGGCTGGATGCCCAGGGCCGGCAGGCTGGTGCCGTCGCTGAGGTTCAGGAACACCCATGGGTCGCCGGGGCGGAGGTTGACCTGCACGATCTCGGCCCAGGCCAGTCGGCGGCTGGTCGCGATGTTGACGACGGTCACGCCGGACTCGTCGGCGACGACCTTGGGCCTGCTGAGCAGCGCGAGCACGCCGAAGAGCAGCGCGCCGGTGAAGACGAAGCTGGTCCGCTCCCCCGGGCTGAGCGCGGGCAGCAGGAAGGCGATCACCGTGATCACCACGAGGATCGCGACGCCCGCGGTGAGCAGGACGGCCCGGGTCCGCGTCGGCCGGAAGGTGACGGGCAGGGCGGGAAGGGCGGGACTGGCGGGACTCTCGGACATGCGGCGGTGCTCCTGCCGGATCAGGGGCCGGTCAGAGACGGCAGGCGTGGATGGCCGTGGTCAGGATGGCCCGCGCGCCGATGGCGTACAGGTCGTCCATGATCCGCTGGGCCTCCTTGGCGGGGACCATGGAGCGGACCGCCACCCAGCCCTCGTTGTGCAGCGGGGAGATCGTCGGCGACTCCAGGCCCGGGGTGAGGGCGACGGCCTGCTCCAGGTGCTCGGCGCGGCAGTCGTAGTCCATCATCACGTACGCCCTGGCGACCAGGACGCCCTGGAGGCGGCGGAGGAACTGCTGCACCTTCGGGTCGTCGGTGTCGGCGCCGGTGCGCCGGATGACGACGGCCTCGGACTTCATGATCGGCTCGCCGAAGACTTCGAGGCCCGCGTTGCGCAGGGAGGTGCCGGTCTCGACGACGTCCGCGATGACCTGGGCGACGCCCAGCTCGATGGCGGTCTCCACGGCGCCGTCCAGGTGCACGACGGCGGCGTCGACGCCCTGCTCGGCGAGGTGCTTGGCGACGATGCCCTCGTAGGAGGTCGCGACGGTCTTGCCGGAGAGGTCCTGCAGGGTGCTCGCCGTGCCCGGCTTCGCGGCGAAGCGGAAGGTGGAGCGGGCGAAGCCGAGCGGCAGGATCGTCTCGGCGTCGGCGCCGGAGTCGATCAGCAGGTCCTGTCCGGTGATGCCGATGTCGAGCCGGCCGGTCGCGACGTAGATCGCGATGTCCTTGGGGCGCAGGTAGAAGAACTCGACCTCGTTGTCGGGGTCGACGAGGACGAGCTCCTTGGACTCCTTGCGCTGCTGGTATCCGGCCTCATGGAGCATCGCCGACGCAGGTCCGGACAGTGAACCCTTGTTGGGGACGGCGATGCGCAGCATGAGGCGGGATTCCTTTGCGTGACGGGTGGGTCGGGCTGAGGTGGTGGACGTACGGCTCAGAGGTGGGCGTAGACGTCGTCGAGGGAGATGCCGCGGGCGACCATCATCACCTGCACGTGGTACAGGAGCTGCGAGATCTCCTCGGCGGCGGCTTCCTTGCCCTCGTGCTCGGCGGCCATCCAGACCTCGGCGGCCTCCTCGACGACCTTCTTGCCGATGGCATGGACGCCCTTGTCGACCAGCTCGGCGGTGCGGGAGGTCGCGGGGTCGCCGTTGGCGGCCTTGTGCTGGAGCTCGGAGAAGAGCTCCTCGAAAGTCTTCTTGGACATGATGGTCGCCACTCTACGCGGCCGGGCGGTCCCCCTCAGCGCCAGGGTTCGGAGACGGTACGGAGCGTGGTGGCGGTGGCCACGGCGGCGGTGACCGCCTCGTGGCCCTTGTCCTCGCGGGAGCCCTCGATGCCCGCGCGGTCCAGGGCCTGCTCCTCGGTGTCGCAGGTCAGCACGCCGAAGCCGATCGGGACCCCGGTGTCCACGGAGACCTGGGTGAGGCCCTGCGTGACGCCCTGGCACACGTACTCGAAGTGCGGGGTGCCGCCGCGGATGACGACGCCGAGCGCGACGATCGCGTCGTAGCCGCGTCCCGCGAGGACCTTGGCGACGACGGGCAGCTCGAAGCTGCCGGGCACGCGAAGGACGGTCGGCTCGCTGATGCCGAGTTCGCCCAGGGCGCGCAGGGCGCCGTCGACGAGTCCGTCCATGACCTTCTCGTGCCACTGTGCGGCGATCACCGCGACCCGGAGGTCGCCGCAGTTCTTGACGCTCAGTTCGGGTGCACCCTTGCCGCTCACGTGCTTCTCCTTCAGATCCTCTGACCGTGTTCGGTGTTACTGGTTGCCGCAGGCGGACACTTCGGTGGTGTCCAGCCAGGGCAGGTCGTGCCCCATCCGGTCCCGCTTGGTGCGCAGGTACCGAAGATTGTGTTCGCCGGCCTCGACGGGCATGGGCTCGCGCCCGGTGACCTTCAGGCCGTGCCGCAGGACCGCGTCGGTCTTGTCGGGGTTGTTGGTCATCAGCCGTACGCCGCGCACGCCGAGATCGCGCAGGATCTGCGCGCCCGCGCCGTAGTCCCGGGAGTCGGCGGGCAGGCCCAGCTCCAGATTGGCGTCGAGCGTGTCGCTGCCGCGCTCCTGGAGCTCATAGGCGCGCAGCTTGGAGAGCAGACCGATGCCGCGCCCCTCGTGGCCGCGCAGGTAGACCACGACGCCGCGCCCCTCGGCGGTGATGCGCCGCATGGAGGCCTCGAGCTGCGGGCCGCAGTCGCAGCGCAGGGAGTGGAAGACGTCGCCGGTCAGGCACTCGGAGTGCAGCCGGGCCAGCACGTCCTCGCCGTCGCCGAGGTCGCCGTGGACGAGGGCGACGTGCTCGACGCCGTCGACGGTGGAGCGGTAGCCGTACGCGGTGAAGGTGCCGAACGCGGTCGGCAGGCTGACCTCGGCCTCGCGGCGGACGGTGGGCTCCGAGGAGCGGCGGTAGGCGATCAGGTCCTCGATGGAGATGATCGTCAGGCCGTGCTTGCGGGCGAAGGGGACCAGCTCGGGCAGGCGGAGCATCTTCCCGTCCTCGCCGGCGATCTCCACGATGGCTCCGGCGGGGCGCAGGCCCGCGAGGCGGGCGAGGTCGACGGCGGCCTCGGTGTGGCCGTTGCGTACGAGCACGCCGCCGGGCTTGGCGCGCAGCGGGAAGATGTGTCCGGGGCGCACGAAGTCGTCCGGGCCCGCGTCGCCCGCGGCGAGCAGCTGGAGCGTGGTGGCGCGGTCGGCGGCGGAGATGCCGGTGCTCACGCCGTGCGCGGCGGACGCGTCGACGGAGACGGTGAAGGCCGTGCTCATCGACTCGGTGTTGTGCTCGACCATCTGCGGGAGGCGGAGCCGGTCGAGTTCGAGGGGCTCCATCGGGGCGCAGATCAGGCCCCGGCACTCGCTCATCATGAACGCGACGATCTCGGGGGTCGCCTTCTCGGCGGCGATGACGAGGTCGCCCTCGTTCTCGCGGTCCTCGTCGTCGACGACCACGACGGGGCGGCCCGCCGCGATGTCGCGGACGGCCTGCTCCACCGGGTCGAGCGTCAGGTCTTCGGCGGGTCCTGTGCCGTACCAGACGGGTGCCGTACTCATGCCGGGGCTCCTTCCATGACGGGCTGCGAGGCGGCGGTGCGGGAGCGCAGCCACCAGTCGCGCAGGCCCCAGAGGACGAGGGCGAGATAGACGACGTACACGAGTCCGGAGAAGGCCAGGCCGCTGCTGAAGGCGAGCGGCACGCCGACCACGTCGACGAGCAGCCAGGCGAACCAGAACTCGACGAGCCCGCGGGCCTGGGCGACCATCGCGGCGAGCGTGCCGACGAAGATGTAGGCGTCCGGCCAGGGGTTCCAGGAGAGGTCGGGGACTGCGCTGAACAGCGCGCCGACCGCGAGCGTGCCGACCGCGGTGCCCGCGAGCAGGACGCCCCGCTCCTTCCAGGTGGCGAAGCGGATGGCGATGGAGCCGTCCTGCGCCTGCTGCCTGCCGCGCGTCCACTGCCGCCAGCCCCACACCGCGACGCCGATGACGAGGAGCTGCTTGCCGACACCGCCGGACAGCTGCGCCGAGGCGTACGCGGCGACGAGGATGACGCCGGAGAGGAACTGGGCGGGCCAGGTCCATATCGAGCGCCGCCAGCCGAGCGCGAGCGCGATGAGGCCGACGGTGTTGCCGATCATGTCGGACCACAGGATGTGCTGGCCGAAGGCCGTGAAGGCCTCGGAGTTGAGCCAGTCGAGCCCGTTCACTGGGTGGCCTCCTGGCTGCTCGGCAGGGCCCGGTCGCCGAGCAGGCGCTCGACGTACTTGGCGATGATGTCGACCTCCAGGTTGACCGGGTCGCCGGGCTGCTTGATGCCGAGCGTGGTCAGCGCGAGGGTCGTGGGGATCAGGCTGATGGTGAAGTAGTCGGGGCCCGCGTCGACGACCGTGAGGCTGACGCCGTCGACGGTGATGGAGCCCTTCTCGACGACGTAGCGGGACAGGCCGGCGGGGAGCGAGATCTTGACGATCTCCCAGTTGTCGGAGGGCTTGCGCTCGACGACGGTGCCGACCGAGTCGACATGTCCCTGCACGATGTGTCCGCCCAGGCGCGCGCCGACCGAGGTGGGGCGTTCCAGGTTGACGCGGGAGCCGACGACGAGCGCGCCGAGGCTGGAGCGGTTCAGGGTCTCGGCCATCACGTCCGCGGTGAACTCCTCGCCCTCGTGCTCCACGACCGTCAGACAGACGCCGTTGACGGCGATGGAGTCACCGTGCTTCGCGCCCTCGGTGACCAGGGGGCCGCGCAGGCGGAAGCGGGAGGCGTCGGGAAGGTTCTCGACGGCGGTGATCTCGCCCAGCTCTTCGACGATTCCGGTGAACACGTCAGTGCTCCTTCGCTACGAGGTTCGCGGTGATGCGCAGGTCGGGGCCGAGGCGGACGGTGTCGCGCACGTCGAGCCGCAACGCTTCGGTGATGGTCGTGATTCCGCCGCCGGTCAGGGCGGCGGGCCCCGCGCCGAGCAGCACGGGGGCGAGGTAGCCGACGACGCGGTCGACGGTGCCAGCGGCGACGAAGGCTCCGGCGAGCGTCGGGCCGCCTTCGAGCAGGACGGACCGCACGCCGCGCGCGTGGAGCGCGGCGAGGAGGGCCGGGATGTCCAGGCCGCCCTCGGCGCGCGGCAGTCGGACCGTCTCCGCCTTTTCGTACGCGGGGGTGACGTCCTCGGCGACGGCGATCAGGGTGGGTGCCGCGTCGTCCAGGACGCGGGCGCCGGGCGCGACGGCGGTGCCGAAGGTGTCGACGACGACCCGCAGCGGCTGGACGGCGTTCTCGACACCCCGCACGGCGAGGTGCGGGTCGTCGGCGCGCTGGGTGCCGGAGCCGACCACGACCGCGTCGCACTCGGCGCGCAGCCGGTGCACGTCGGCGCGGGCCTCGGCGGAGGTGATCCAGCGGCTCGTGCCGTCGGCGGCGGCGGTGCGGCCGTCGAGGGTGGCGGCGTACTTCCAGGTGACGTGGGGGCGGCCGAGCCGTACGGAGGTCAGCCAGGCGGCGTTGCCCTCGGCGGCGGCCGGTTCGAGCAGGCCCTGCTCCACGGAGATCCCGGCCGCCCGCAGGGTCTGCGCGCCGCCGGTCGCGGTGGGGTTCGGGTCGCCGACGGCGTAGACGACACGGGCGATCCCGGCGTCGATGAGCGCCTGCGCGCAGGGGCCGGTGCGGCCGGTGTGGTTGCAGGGTTCGAGGGTGACGAGGGCGGTGCCGCCGCGGGCCCGCTCGCCGGCCGCGCGCAGGGCGTTGACCTCGGCGTGCGGGCCGCCGGCGCGCTGGTGCCAGCCCTCGCCGACGCGTTCGCCCGCGGCGTCGAGGACGACGCAGCCGACGACGGGGTTGGGGCTGGTGGAGCCGAGTCCGTGCGCGGCCAGCGTGATGGCACGCTGCATCGCGGTCGCTTCGGCTGCGGCGGTGGCCACCGGGTCCTCCTGCCTCTTCGGGCACGGACTCCGGGGCACTGTCGATGACGACAGAACGTACGGGCAACGACACCTGTGGCGACGCCGAAGGGACCTGCGTCCCGGGAAATCCCGGGAACCGCTCCTGGGAACGCCAGGAACGAGCCAACTACGACGGCGTGCAGAGATGCCCGCCCGCCGCGCACTGCCTCCCATCCGGACTTTCACCGTCGGTCCAGGAATTTCACCTGGTCAACCGGCCGCTGGAGGCGGCCGGGTCGCGGACTGTAACCGCCGGTTCGGAATTACACCGACCCCGGAGTGCGCTGCTTCTGGTACGAGGCCAGTGTGCCATGGCCGAACGAAGGCCATACGGGTGACCGGCTGTGGCCTGGCTCACAGAATCATCATTCAACCAACTTGGTCCAGACCTATTGACGCACTGGTCTAGTCCTCTTAATCTCTGCGTCACCTCAGAGGAGCCGGAGCCGACGGTGTGCGCACACCGGGGCCCCAGAACGGATCACATCTTCACCAGTTGTGTTGTTCCGCCCCGTCCGACGTCCGCTCGACGTCCGCACCGTCCCAGGAGGCACCCTTGTCGTCCCTCACCCGCGCGAGACCCCCGCTGCTCGCCTCCGGCGCCGCCGTCGCCGGAATGCTGCTCGGCCTGGTCTCCGGCGTCGCCTCGCCCGCCTCCGCCGCCGACGACGCGTCCTGCCGCCCCGACGGCCTCTACCGGACGCCCGGCGTGAACGTCCCCTACTGCTCCGTCTACGACAGCGACGGCCGCGAGAAGATGGGCTCCGACCACCAGCGCCGCACCATCGGCTATTTCACCGGCTGGCGCACCGGCAAGAACGGCGAGCCCGCCTACCTCGCCAAGGACATCCCGTGGGACGAGATCACCCACATCAACTACGCCTTCGCGCACGTCGACAAGGACAACAGGCTCTCCGTCGGCTCCGACGGCGAGAAGAACGCCGCCACCGGCATGACCTGGCCCGGCGTCGCGGGCGCCGAGATGGACCCGGCGCTGCCGTACAAGGGCCACTTCAACCTGCTCAACAAGTTCAAGAAGCAGCACCCGGACGTCAAGACGCTGATATCCGTGGGCGGCTGGGCCGAGACCGGCGGCTACTTCGGTGACGACGGCAAGCGCGTGAACTCGGGCGGCTTCTACTCGATGGCCACCAACGCGGACGGCTCGGTGAACCAGGCGGGCATCGACACGTTCGCCGACTCGGCGGTCGCCTTCATAAAGAAGTACGGCTTCAACGGCGTCGACATCGACTACGAGTACCCGACCTCGATGAAGGACGCGGGCAACCCCCTGGACTACTCGCTCTCCAACGCCCGCCGCAGCGGGCTCGTCAAGGGCTACGCGGCGTTGATGAAGTCCCTGCGCCAGAGGCTCGACAGGGCGGGCGCGGCCGACGGCAAGCACTACATGCTGACCGTGGCGGCCCCCTCCTCCGGTTATCTGCTGCGCGGCATGGAGACCTTCCAGGTCCAGAAGTACCTGGACTACGTCAACATCATGTCCTACGACCTGCATGGCGCCTGGAACGAGTACGTCGGCCCCAACGCCTCGCTCTTCGACGACGGCAAGGACGCCGAGCTCGCGGCCGCCAACGTCTACGGCAGCTCCCAGTACGGCGGCATCGGCTATCTGAACACCGACTGGGCCTACCACTACTTCCGCGGCTCGATGCCCGCGGGCCGCATCAACATCGGCCTGCCGTACTACACCCGCGGCTTCAAGAACGTGCAGGGCGGCACCGACGGCCTGTGGGGCAAGGCCGCCTCGACCAGCTGTCCGGCGGGATCCGGCCTGACCAAGTGCGGTGACGGCGCGGTCGGCATCGACAACCTCTGGCACGACAAGGACGACAACGGCAAGGAGTCGCCCGCGGGCTCCAACCCGATGTGGCACGCCAAGAACCTGGAGAAGGGGATCGTCGGCGACTACGTCACCAAGTACGGCTTCCCCGCGGACACCAAGCTGACCGGCACCTACGCCCGCAAGTACAGCTCCTCGCTGGTCGCGCCGTGGCTGTGGAACGCGGACAAGAAGGTCTTCCTGTCGACGGAGGACGAGGAGTCGGTGGCGAGGAAGGCCGACTACGTGGTCGACAAGGGCATCGGCGGCACGATGATCTGGGAGATGGCGGGCGACTACCGCTGGAACGCCACGAAGGGCCAGTACGAGATGGGCGACACGCTCACCTCGCTGATGCACGACAAGTTCAAGGCCGCCAAGCCCTACGGCGCCAAGGTCTCGAACAAGGAACTGCCCGCCAAGGCCGTCGACATCGGGGTGGAGTTCGGGGACTTCAAGCTGGGTGACTCCAACTACCCGATCACACCCAAGGTGAAGATCACCAACAACACGAAGACGGCGCTGCCCGGCGGTACGGAGTTCCAGTTCGACTACTCCACCGCGGCCCCGGGCAACGCCTCCGACCAGTCCGGTTTCGGCACGAAGGTGATCAGCAGCGACCACACCGGCAGCAACGCCGGCGGTCTCAAGGGCGACTTCCACCGGGTCTCGCTGAAGCTGCCCGCCTGGCAGTCCCTGGCGCCCGGCGCCTCCGTGGACCTCTCCTTCAACTACTACCTGCCGGTGTCCACGCCGTGGAACTGGACGGTGAACATCAGCGGCACGACGTACGCCCTCGCCGGTGACCTGGCGCGCGGCACCACGCTCGTCGAGCCGGGCGGCGGCACGGGGCCGACCGACCCGCCGGACCCGACCGACCCGCCGGGACCCGGCAAGTGCACCGCCCCCGCGTGGAGCGCGGCCTCCGAGTACGGCAGCGGCACGACCGTCGCCCACACGTCGCACACCTGGAAGGCCAAGTGGTGGACGAAGGGCGAGGAGCCCGGGGCCGGCGGCACGTGGGGCGTCTGGCAGGATCTCGGCGCCTGCTGACGCTCCGGAGTGCTCACGCCGGCGGGATTTGGCACCCTGTGGGCGTGAGCACCGCAACGGCACTGGCCGAGGAGTTTGAATCCCACCGCCCCCGGATGTTCGGCCTGGCCTACCGGATACTCGGCTCCGCGCAGGAGGCGGAGGACGCCGTGCAGGACGCCTACCTGCGCTGGAACGGCTCGCGGCGCGAGGACATCGCGCAGCCGGCCGCCTGGCTTGCCAAGACCGTCACGAACCTCTGCCTGACCAGGCTGACCTCGGCCCGCGCCCGCCGCGAACAGTACGTGGGGACCTGGCTGCCCGAACCGGTGATCACCTCGGGCGGCACCCTCGGGCCGCTGGAGTCGGCGGAGCAGCGCGACGCGGTGTCGATGGCGCTGCTCGTCCTCCTCGAGCGGCTCACGCCCAAGGAGCGCGCGGTGTACGTGCTGCGGGAGGCGTTCGCGTACAGCCACCGGGAGATCGCGGAGGTCCTGGACGCGAGCGAGGCCAACTGCCGTCAGCTGTACCGCAGAGCGGCCGGGGCGGTCGCCGGGGCGCGGTCCCGCTTCGAGCCGGGGCACGAGCTGCGGCGGACGTTCGTCGAGGCGTTCATCGCGGCGGCCCGTGAGGGGGACGTCGCCGGTCTGGAGCGGATACTGGCCAGGGACGTGACCTGGTGGGGCGACGGCGGCGGCAAGGCGGCCGCGGCGCGCACACCGATCCTCGGGCGCGACAACGTCCTGCGGTTCCTGCTCGGCGTCATGGACAGGCTCGGGGCGGCGTCGGACATCTCGTACGCGGAGATCAACGGTGCGCCCGCGCTGGTCATGCGGGCCGAGGGGTACATTACGGCCGTCACCGCGTTCGAAGGCGGCAACGATACGGTCACCGGCGTGCGTTCGGTGGTCAATCCGGACAAGCTGACGTTCGTCGAGCGACAGTTGGCCGCTGCGTAGTCCCCCCACGTCTGCGGCGCCCGCACCGCGAAGGAGCCTTTCGATGAGCACGATCCTGGTGACCGGCGGCACCGGCACCCTCGGCCGCCTCGTGACCGAGCGGCTGCGGACGGACGGGCACGAGGTGCGGGTGCTCAGCCGCCGCACGCAGCCGTACACCGTGGACCTGCGCGACGGCGCGGGTCTTGACGCGGCCGTGGCGGGCGTGGACGTCATCGTGCACTGCGCGACCACACCGCGCGGCGGCGACGAGCGGGCCGCCCGGAATCTGATCGCCGCGGCACGGAAGGCCGGCGTCCCGCACCTGGTCTACATCTCGATCGTCGGCATCGACCGGGTGCCGCTCGGCTACTACAAGTCGAAGCTCGCCGTGGAACGGCTGATCGAGGAGTCCGGGCTCGGCTGGACCGTGCTGCGGACGACGCAGTTCCACGACCTGGTCCTGCGGATCATGGAGGCCTCGGCGAAGCTCCCCGTCATGCTGCTGCCCGCGGGCGTCAGCGACCAGCCGATCGAGGTCGCCGAAGTGGCGGCCCGGCTCGCCGAGTTGGCGGCGGCGCCGCCGGCCGGGCGGGTCGAGGACATGGGAGGCCCCGAGGTCCGCACCTTCCCCGACCTGGCCCGCGCCTATCTGCGGGCGAGCGGCAAGCGGCGCAGGCTGCTGCCGGTGCGGCTCGCGGGCGCGACGTACCGGGCGGCGCGGGCGGGCGGCCATCTGGCCCCCGAACAGGCCGTGGGCAGGCGCACGTTCGAGGAGTACCTGGCGGTGCGGTCGGGCGCTCGGCGATAGGTCCTGTCGTCACCTTCCCGTCCGCCCCACCCTCCGGGCGGACGACGGGGGTTCAAAGACAGGCTCTCAGCGCCCCGGGCGCGATCCGAAGAGGTCGTCCTGCGCCGCGTCCCGCGCGGCGAGCAGCGCGCCCCGCAGCACCGCGGCGCCGCCGAGCGTGCTCGCGCGCACCTCGGTGCGCAGGGGCGACATGGCGCTGACGCGGTCGGTGACGCGGGTGGCGAGCGCGGTGCCGCCCGCGCGGCCGAGCTCACCGCCCAGGACGACGCAGCCGGGATCGAGGATCGAGGCCACCGCGGCCGCGCCGACGGCGATCCGGTCGGCGGCGGCGTCAAGGAAGGCGCTCTCGTCGTTCTCCACCGCGTGCCTCAGCAGGTCGGCCGCGGACTCGCCCGGCTCCGCGAGGCCATGTGCCGCGCCGAGTTCACGGAGCGCGGCGGCGCAGGCCAGCGAGTGGAAGCCGCCGTCGCAGCCGGTGGCGGACGGCAGCGAGCTCGTGCCGGGCACCGGCAGGAACCCGATCTCGCCGGCGCCCCCGGAGGAGCCCCTGCGCAGTACGCCGTCCAGGACGACGGCGGCGCCGACACCGTCGCCGAGCCAGAGCAGCACGAAGGTGTCCCGGTCGTGCGCGGCGCCGTCGCGCCGTTCGGCACGGGCCGCGAGGTTGGTCTCGTTCTCCACGAGGACGCGGACGCCGAGCCGCTCCTTGAGCGCCCCGGCGAGGCGGCGGTGCCAGGCGGGCAGGGAGGACGTGTCGTGCAGGTCGCCGGTGGCGGGGTCGATGAGGCCGGGGGCGCCGATGCCGACGGTGTGCAGCCGCTCGACACCGCCCTCGCGGGCCACCCGTTCGACGAGGGCGACGGCACGCTCGACGGCGGGTCCGGTGCCGGTGTCGCCGCCGATGGGCGCGGAGGCCTCGGCGAGCACCGCGCCGAGCAGATCGGTCACGACGACGGAGACGCTCTCGGTGCGCACGTCGAGGGCGGCGAGGTGGGCTCGGTCGGCGACTATGCCGTAGAGCCGGGCGTTCGGGCCGCGCCGCCGG
This sequence comes from Streptomyces sp. NPDC058308, assembly GCF_042880275.1. Classification (NCBI taxonomy): domain Bacteria; kingdom Bacillati; phylum Actinomycetota; class Actinomycetes; order Kitasatosporales; family Streptomycetaceae; genus Streptomyces; species Streptomyces sp. NPDC058308. The sequence goes on along the minus strand of NZ_JBHVZA010000032.1, from coordinate 45,928 downwards.
GCACCCGCCTCCCCCACGACCGTGATGAACCCGGAGCCCTGCAGCCGCTCGACGAGGTCGGCCACCGAGGGCCGCGACAGGCCGGTGAGCTGCTTCAACTGGTTGGCGGTCAGGGGCCCCTCGCTCTGCAGGAGGCCGAGCGCCAGCCGGTCGTTGATGGCCCGGGCGGTGCTCGGTGAGGCAGGCGAGACAGACATGGCCGGATCCTCCCACAGAAACGTTCTATTTATCAGGCAGGGTTCCTGATAGTTTACGTCGCCGTATCGGGGCAGCACTCGGGAGGGGCGGAGCACGATGAGTGAAGTGGTCTACGACAAGCACCGGTTGAGGCAGGCGCGGATCGCCGTGGCCGCCGTGTTCTGCGTGCACGGCGCGGTCACCGGCTCCTTCGCGACGCGGGTGCCCTGGATCCAGGAACACGCCTCGGTCAGCGCAGGCATGCTCGGCCTCGCCCTCGCCTTCCCGGCGATCGGCGCCTCCCTCGCGATGCCGCTGGCGAGCCGGATCGGCCACCGCTTCGGCGCCCGCACCGCGCTGCGCGGGCTCCTCGCGCTGTGGACGACGGCCCTGATCCTGCCGTCGCTCGCGCCCAACCTGCTCACGCTCTGCCTGGCCCTGTTCGTGTACGGCGCGACCTCGGGCATGTCGGACGTGACGATGAACGCGATCGGCGTCGAGACCGAGACGCTGATGCGGAAGTCGATCATGTCGGGTCTGCACGGCATGTGGAGTGTCGGCGCCCTGATCGGCTCCGCGGCAGGCACCGTCGCCGCGCACCTGGGTTCCGACGCCCGGCTGCACCACGCGCTCGCCGCCCTGGCACTCACCACGATCGGCCTCGTCGCCTGCCGGCGCGTCCTCGACCTGCGGGCGGAGCCCGAGGGGGAGGCGCCGCCGCGGTTCTCGCTGCCGCCCAAGTCGGCGCTGCTCATCGGCGCCGTCGGCTTCTGCGCGGTCTTCGCCGAGGGCGCGAGCCTGGACTGGTCGGCGGTCTATCTGCGGGACGTCCTGGACACGTCGGCCGGTGTCGCCGCCGCGTGCACCACCGGTTTCACGCTCACCATGGCCGTCGCCCGGCTCGCGGGCGACGCGGTCGTGAACCGGTTCGGCGCGGTGCGTACGGTGCGGGCGGGCGGGGTGCTCGCGGTGCTCGGCGGCCTCCTCGTGGTCCTCGCGTCCCACCCGGTCATGGCGATGGGCGGCTTCGCGCTCCTCGGGCTCGGCATCGCGGTCGTGGTGCCGCTGGCCTTCGCCGCGGCCGGGCGCAGCGGCCCCAACCCGAGCCAGGCCATCGCGGGCGTCGCCACCATCACGTACACCTCCGGCCTGATCGCGCCGTCGGCGATCGGCACGCTGGCGGACGCGACGAGCCTGGTCGCCTCCTTCGGCCTGGTGACGCTGCTCGCCTGCGGCCTCACGGTCTTCGCGGGCGTCCTGCGCACGGACGGCCGCAAGGCGGCGCAGGCCACACCCGCGGACGCGGCGGCGCCCGGCCCGCGGACCTGACGTCGCGGGTGCGGGGGGCGGCCGTCCCCCGCACCGGAGCGAAGCAGCACTGATGTCGCACTAACATGGCGTCGATCATTTCGGGCCACATCGGGGCCCGCTCGGCTCGGCTCGGCGCACAGGAAGCGACACTCACCATGGATCTCGGCGTGCGCTGGAAACTGCACGGCGACGGCCGCAACCCCGCCCCGGGTGCCGTCGTCCGGCCCGATGAGCGCCTCTCGTGGCCACGGACCTTCGGGCTCGGCGCGCAGCACGTGGTGGCGATGTTCGGGGCGTCCTTCGTGGCGCCCGTCCTCATGGGCCTCGATCCGAATCTGGCCATCATGATGTCGGGCGTCGCGACCGCCATCTTCCTGCTCGCCACCCGCGGCCGGGTGCCCAGCTACCTGGGCTGCTCGCTCTCCTTCGTGGGCGTCGCCGCCGTCATCCGCGCACAGGGCGGCTCCAGCGCCACGGTGACCGGCGCGGTCCTCGTGGTCGGTGCCGCGCTGTTCCTGGTGGGTCTCGCGGTGCAGAAGTTCGGGGCGCGGATCATCCACGCCGCGATGCCGCCGATCGTGACCGGCGCGGTGGTCATGCTGATCGGCTTCAATCTGGCGCCGGTCACCGCGTCGACGTACTGGCCGCAGGACCAGTGGACGGCCCTGCTCGTGATGCTGTTCACCGGTTTGGCCGTGGTCTGTCTGCGCGGCTTCTTCTCACGCATCGCGATCTTCCTCGGGCTGATCTTCGGCTACGGCATCTCCTGGGTCTTCGACCAGGCCTTCGGCAAGATCCACTCGGCGGACGGCTCCGGCAAGGTCGTCGACCACCTGCGCCTGGATCTTTCGGCCGTCGGCAAGGCCGACTGGGTCGGGCTGCCCTCCTTCCACGCGCCGGCCTTCGAGTGGTCGGCGATCCTCGTGGCGCTGCCCGTCGTCATCGCGCTCATCGCGGAGAACGCGGGCCACGTGAAGGCCGTGGGCGAGATGACCGGCGACGATCTGGACGACCGGCTCGGCACCGCGATCTCCGCGGACGGCGCGGCCTCGATGCTCTCCACGGCGGTCGGCGGCCCGCCCAACACGACGTACTCCGAGAACATCGGCGTGATGGCGGCGACCCGCGTGTACTCCACGGCCGCGTACTGGGCGGCGGCGTGCTTCGCCCTGCTCTTCGGCCTCTGCCCCAAGTTCGGCGCGGTCGTCGCCGCGATCCCGGGCGGCGTGCTCGGCGGCATCACCGTCATCCTGTACGGCATGATCGGCCTGCTCGGCGCCCAGATCTGGATCAACGCCGAGGTCGACCTGCGCAACCCGCTGAACCTCGTACCGGCCGCGGCGGGCATCATCATCGGCGTCGGCGGCGTCTCGCTGAAGTTCACCGACAACTTCCAGCTGAACGGCATCGCGCTCGGCACGATCGTCGTCATCACCGGCTACCACGTACTGCGCGCCTTCGCCCCGCCCCACCTCAAGTCCCAGGAACCGCTGCTGGATTCGGGCACCTCGACGTACGACGAGGAGAGCGGGCCGAGCCCCAGGGCCTGAGTGCGCGCGCCCACCGCTACGACCGGGAGCCGCCCGGCTCCCCCGGGAGTCGCACGGCCAGGGTCACCCTGCTCCCCCCGGGCCCCCCGGAGACGGTGAGCTCGTCGATGAGCAGACCGGCGAGCCACAGCCCGCGCCCGCCCGGGTGGCCGTCGGCCCCGGGCTTGCCCGCAGGGATGTCCTCGGAGCTGAAGCCGGGCCCTTGGTCGTGGATATGGCAGGCCAGATGTCCGTCGGTGCGCTGCAGGACCAGCGTGCCGCCGCCGCCCGCGTGCTCGACCGCGTTCACCGCGACGGCGTCCAGGGCGGCGATGAAGTCCCCGCGGCGCGGCTCGGGCAGCCCGTGGTGGTCGGCGTGCCGCTCCACGAGCATCCGCAGGCGGGGCAGGTCGTCCCGGTGGAAAGGGACTTCCAGCAACGTGACAGGCAGGGCCTCGCGCGGCTCCTGGGGCTCCGGTGCCGTCGTCATCAGCGGTCCACCTCACTGATCACCAGGTTGGGTACCTGATCGGCGCCCGCCCGGCACAGCAAGCGGGCCGCGGCCGGCGGACAGTGGACGTGGACCGGACCGTGCGCATGCGCCCCCACCAGGCGCAGCAGGTCCACCGCGCCGGCCGCGCCGAGGAAGACGAGCCCGGTCAGGTCCACGGTCAGGGACGGGGCATCCGCGCCGCGTCTGAGCCCCTCCCGCACGGCGCCGATGAACTGCTCCCTGGTGGCCAGGTCCGCCTCGCCGACCAACCGCACCGTCCCGGCGGCGTGTTCCACGTGCAGGGCTCCCAGCCGTGGAAGCAGCCGGCAGGGGTGCGCCTCGTGCATCGCCGTCAGCACGCCGGAGTCGAACCACCGGCTGTCGTAGGCGCAGATCTCGGTGTACGGGCGGCCGGTGAACAGATGGTCGGCGTGGGACTCCCGGTGCATCATGACCTCGACGTCGGCGTCCAGGTCCCCCACCCAGTGCATGTCGATGTAGGTGCGCAGCCCGCTGTACCCCTCGGCCACGGCGCGGTCGGTCTCCTCCGTGATGCGCTGCCACTGCCTCTCGGGGGTGAACCCCGCCTGGGGATGGATGAGGGCGCGCATGCTGCCGAGCACCAGCTGACCCTGTTCGCGGGCCGTCCGCAGCAGAGTCCCCGGTCCGTCGAGGCTGCTCCACACCTGCTCCTCCGCCTGGTGCGGAGCGGCGAAGACCATCACCTTCTCTTTCTTCACCAGGCCCGCCCATGCGAAGGCGGACACCACGTCCCGGCCCGCATCGTCATCGGCGTAGCTGACGAAGGCGTGATCGCCCGCCCTGAGGTGCTGGACCGGAATCGTGCCGACCGACGCCGAGCCGGCAGCCGCCATCTCTCACCTCCAGGGCCGAGGGGCCCGACGGGAACTACGGACGAAGAAGAACATCGGGAGCAAGTGCGGGCCAGGTTAGCGGCCCTTTTCGCAGGGGACGGCGACTGCGCAAAATGCGGTGATGTCTGGTCACAACGGCCCCTGATGGCGACCGAGTCTGCGGGAAGATGCCCTGTTCGAAGCGGGTTCTGACGCTTGTCCCCCTCGTCTGTCCCCTCTCCGCCGCGTCACGGGAGCCGCGTAAACCGCTGGACGGGATGATCGACGGCTCTTTAGGCTGCGCACCATGTCCAGCCCCGAGGCCTCAAGACTTCGGCCACCGGTCGTCCGGTGGCTTCCCGTGCTGTCGCGCTGACCCTCGGCGCTGCGTTCCCGCAGCCGTCCGCGACCCCCGCACCGGCCACCGCCGGATCACCGCCCCGCGTCCCGATCCCCTGATCCACGCTGTGGTTGCGGAGTTCTGCTGTGCCTTTTGCCCTCTATCTGCTCGGCCTCGCCGTCTTCGCGCAAGGAACCTCCGAGTTCATGCTGTCCGGCCTGATCCCGGACATCGCGCGTGACCTGGCCGTACCCATCCCCGCCGCGGGCCATCTGACCTCGGCGTTCGCCCTCGGCATGGTCGTCGGCGCGCCGCTGATGGCCGCCCTGAGCCGACGCTTCGCCCGCCGGAGCGCCCTCCTGGTCTTCCTGACCGCCTTCCTGCTCGTCCACATCGTCGGCGCGCTCACCACGAGCTTCGCCGTGCTGCTCACGACCCGCGTCATCGGCGCCCTCGCCAACGCCGGGTTCCTCGCCGTCGCCCTCGTCACCGCCACGAGCATGGTCGGGCCCGACGCCAAGGGACGCGCCACGTCCGCGCTGCTCGGCGGCGTCACCGTCGCCTGCGTCGCGGGCGTGCCCGCGGGCGCGCTGCTCGGCGAAGTGTGGGGCTGGCGCTCCGCGTTCTGGGCCGTGGCCCTGCTCTCCCTGCCCGCCGTCCTCGCCATCGCCCGGGCGGTGCCCGCGGGGAAACCGGCCGCCGCGGGACCCGGCGCACTCGGTGAGCTGCGGGCGCTGCGCGCTCCGCGGCTCCGGGTCACGCTGCTGCTCGGCGCGCTGGTGAACGGCGCGACGTTCTGCACGTTCACCTATCTGGCGCCACTGGTCACCCACGTCACCAGCCTCGGCCCGTCGTGGGTGCCGGTCGTGCTCGCGCTGTTCGGCATCGGCTCCTTCGCCGGCGTGGCGGTCGGCGGCCGCGTCGCCGACGTGCGGCCCGTGCCGCTCCTGGTGTTCGGCTCGCTCGCGCTGTTCGCCGGCTGGGTCCTGTTCGCGGTGACCGCCGCCGATCCGGTGGCGACGGTCGTGCTCGTCCTGGTCCAGGGGGCGCTGTCGTTCGGGGTCGGGTCCACGCTCATCTCGCAGGCCCTGTACGCGGCGACCGACGCGCCCCATCTGGCGGGCGGGTTCGCCACGGCCGCCTTCAACGTGGGCGGCGCGGCAGGACCGTGGCTCGGCGGCCTGGCGATCTCCGCGGGGCTCGGCTACCGCTCCCCGCTCTGGCTCAGCGCTCTCCTGGTGACGGCGGCCCTGGTCACCGGCGCGGTCGCGCTCGGCCTGCGCCGCGAGGCTCCCGCCCCGGCCCGGTCGCCCGCCGGTTCATAGGCGGTACCGGCGGCTTCGGCGCCCCGCTTCGCCGGGCGTTCCCTCGTTTCGGGGAAGCGCCCGGTGCGCTGACGCCCGTGCCGGGCCGTGGCTGGGACCCTGCCCCCATGGCGCAGTCGGAGCGAATCGCAGAGTTCAGGGCCTCGTCGTACGGGGTCGACGGCGTGGCGGCGCGGATGCGGGCGCTCGGTGACGACTGGCCGCCGCGCGACGGGGTGGCCGTCTTCAACCGCGTCTACTTGTCGGTGACCGAGGAGGTCGCCCGCCATCTCGGCCACGGCGTCTTCCCCGACGCCCGGTCCACAGTCACGCTGAACGTCTGTTTCGCCGAGCGCTACTTCGCCGCCGTCGAGGCGGCGGCAGACGGGCGCCGCCCGCCCGCCTGCTGGCGTCCGCTGTTCCAGTACCGCCGCCATCCGGGTGTACTGCCCCTGCAGTTCGCGCTCGCGGGCATCAACGCGCACATCGGCCACGATCTGGCGTTCGCCCTCGTGGACGCCTGTCACCTGCTCGGCTGCGAACCGGCCGATCTGGAGGACGAGTTCGACCGGGTGGGCGATGTACTCGTCTGTCTGGAGGAGCACATCCGCGAAGAGCTGATGCCGGGCCCCGATCTGCTCCAGGTCGGCGACCCGCTGACGCATCTGGCCGGTTCGTGGAGTCTGGAGCGCGCCAGGGACGGCGCGTGGGCGTCGGGGCGGGCCCTGTGGGCGCTGCGCGATCTGCCGGGTGTCGCCGAGGAGTTCGGGGAGCGGCTCGACGGGGCGGTGGGTCTGGTGGGGCGGATCCTGCTGACACCGCTGCCGGACTGAGCCGGAACGGCCCGGGTCCGGCCGCCCGGCCCACCGGCCCGTTCCAGCCACGCCCGACACCGCTCCCGGGCAGCCCCCGGGCAACTCCCGCACGATCGTTGTACGTTGAAATGACCGACCCCGACGCGAAGGAGCAAGCGCCATGGCGACCCGACTCGGACTGAGTCTTCCGCAGGGCAGGCAGTACGCCATCGGACGGGACGTACCCACGGTGGCCCGGTCCGCCGAGGACATCGGTTACGAGAGCCTGTGGGTCTTCGAGCGCATCCTCCGCCCCGACCCACCCACCCAGGGCCTTTACGGGATCCCGGGCCTGCCCTGGCCGGACGCGTACCGCTCGGTCGCCGACCCCCTCATCACCCTGACGCTAGCCGCCGGGGCCACCGAACGCGCCCGCCTCGGCACCAGCGTGCTGGTCGCCCCGCTGCACGTGCCGTTCCAACTCGCCCGCTCGCTGGCCTCGTTGGACGCGGCGAGCGGCGGCCGCGTCGTCGCGGGGCTCGGCACGGGCTGGTCCCACGACGAGTACGCTGCCGCCTCGGTCGCCCCCTTCGACCGGCGCGGCAAGGTCCTGGACGAGCTGATCGACGTCTGCCACGCGGTGTGGGGCCCGGACCCGGTGACGTACGAGGGCGAGCTGACGACCATCGTGCCCTCCGCGGTGGGACCGAAGCCGGTCCGCCCGATCCCGATCCTGCTGCCCGCCAACAGCCGGCGCGCCCTGCGCAGGCTCGTGGACCGCGCCGACGGCTGGATGCCGGTGGGCACGGGCGCGGAGAAGCTGGCCGAGCAGGCCCAGGCACTGAAGGAACTGGCCACCGAGCGGGGCCGCACCGCACCGCTCCAGAACGTCATGCGGGCCAACACGCGGTACACGAAGAAGCCGTACGAGGGCGAGAAGCGTGCCCCCTTCCAGGGCAATGTCGAGCAGATCGTCGAGGACCTCCAGGCGCACGCCTCAACGGGCGCGGTGCAGGAGATCCTCATCGAGCTACAGGGCAGCACGCGGGACGCGGAGGAGCTGAAGGACGTGGCGGCGGAGGTGTACGAGGCGGCGAGGGCGGCGGGAATCTAGACGTCCGGGGCTGCGCTTCCAGGGGCGCAGCCCCAGGGGCGCGTTCAGGGACGCGGGGAACTGCGCGACCAGCCACAACGGACCGACACATTCCCACGCGCCCCTGGTGAAACGGCGCTCAGTCCTCCGGCAGCTCGACGGGCGCGATCTCGTCGTACACGTCCCCGGGCCCGGGATTGGTCGCATCGGTCGCACCACCGAAGTGGTGCATGACGCCCCACACCGCGTTCAGAGCGGTCTGCACCGCGCCCTCGGCCCACCCGGCGGTCCAGGAGATGTCGTCACCGGCGAGGAAGATCCCCCGCTTGTCCGCCGGCAGGCGATCCTGCATGAAGTGCGTGAACAGCCGCCGCTGGTAGCGGTAGTGCCCCGGCAGGTTCGCCTTGAACGCGCCCATGAAGTAGGGCTCGTTCTCCCACGACACGGTCACCGGGTTGCCGATGATGTGCTTGCGGATGTCGACCTTGGGATAGATCTCGCCGAGCGACTTGAGCATGACCTCCATGCGCTCGTTCGCCGACAGCGGCAGCCACTTCAGGCTGTCGTCGCACCAGGTGTAGGAGAGGCAGATGACGGCGGGCTTGTCCGGCCCGTCGTCCAGCAGGTACGTGCCACGCGTCATGCGGTCGGTGAGCGTCATCGACATGACGTCACGCCCGGTCTCCTCATCCTTGTCCAGCCAGAAGGGCCGGTCCACCGGCACGAAGAGCTTCGAGGACTCCATGTAGTGGGTCCGCTCCATCGCCGTCCAGTGGTCGATGGGGAAGAGCGTGTCGTCGCACGCGATCTTGCTCAGCAGCATCCAGGACTGAGCGGTGAAGATCGCCGCCTGGTAGGTGCGGATGTCGCCGGAGGCGTCGGTGACGGTGACACGGTTGCCCGCGGTGCGGTCGAGCCGGGTCACGGCGGGCTTGGGCAGGCCGCCCTCGTGCAGCGAGCTCAGCGAGGTCCCGGGCTCCCAGTGCACGATCTTCTGCGGCTCGCGGTCCCACAGGCGCAGGGGCAGCTGCTGGCTGCCGCCGACGATGCCGCGGTGGTGGTCGTCGGCCTCGGTGTAGACGACGCGCAGGATCTCCAGGATGGAGTTCGGGAAGTCGGTGTCCCAGCCGCCGGTGCCGAAGCCGACCTGGCCGAAGATCTCGCGGTGCCGGAAGGACTTGAAGGCCTCGGACTCGCAGAGGAAGCCGTAGAAGGTCTGGTTGTCGAGCTTCTCGACGAGCTTGGACCAGATCTCACGGATCTTCGGCACGTCGCGCTCGCGCAGGGCGCGGTTCATGTCGGAGAAGTCGGCGCCCTCCTCCAGGCAGGAGTTCCAGGCGTTCATCACGTCGCGGTAGACCTGCGGCAGGTCGTCGACGGACGTCGCGTAGTGGGACTCGCCCTTGAGGTCGACGACCGTGGAGGGGGTCGACTCCGCGAGGGGGTTGGGGAACGGCCGGGTCTTGAGGCCCACCAGGTCGATGTAGTGCTGCAGCGCCGTCGAGGACGGCGGGAAGCGCATGGCGCCCATCTCGGCGGTGAGGTCGGCGTCGCAGCCCTCGAACCCGACGGTACGCAGGCGGCCGCCGATCTGGTCGGCCTCGTAGACGACGGGCTTGAGGCCCATCTTCATCAGCTCGTACGCGGCGATGATGCCGGACAGACCGCCGCCGATGACGGCGACCTCGGTGCCGTGCTCGGTCGCGGGTATCTGGCCGAGGCCCGCCGGGTGGGCGAGGAAATCGTCGTACGCGTACGGGAAGTCCGGACCGAACATGGTGATCGGCGGCTGGGCGTCGGTGTGCTGGACGGCTGTGGGCACCGTGGACGTCATGGGGTACGGACTCCTTGCGGGGAACTGAGGCAGAAAGCTGGGGCAGCCTGGGGGGGGGGGAGGCTCAGACGAGGGACGCGTACAGGCCGGGGCGGCGGTCGCGCAGGTAAGGGTTGGTCTCGCGGGAGGAGCGCAGGAACTCGGGGTCGACGTCGCCGAGGACCAGCTCCTCGCCGCGGCCCGCGCGGGCGCGCGCCACGCCGTCGGGCCCGGCCAGCGTGGAGAGCCCGACGAACTCGAACTCTCCCTCGGGGCCGACCCGGTTCACGTACGCGACGTACATCTGGTTCTCGAAGGCGCGCACCGGCACGACGGACTCGGCGACGAACTGGAAGGGGTGCATCTGCGCGGTGGGGACCACCAGCAGGTCGGTGCCCGCGAGGGCGTGGGCGCGGACGTTCTCCGGGAACTCCACGTCGTAGCAGATCATGAGGCCCACCCGTACGCCACCCAACTCGGCCTGCACGACGGCCTGTTCACCCAGGGTGAAGGAGTCGCGCTCGAAGCCGCCGAAGAGGTGGGTCTTGCGGTAGTTCGCGAGGCGGGCCCCGTCCGGGCCGATCAGCTGGACGGAGTTGAAGACGAGGTCGCCCTCGCGCTCCGGGTAGCCGTAGGCGATGCCGGTGCCGTGGCGGGCCGCGATCTCGGCGAGGGCCTTCGCGGAGTCCCCGTCGGCGGGCTCGGCGAGCCGGGCGATGTCGTCGCCGATCGCGTATCCGGTGAGGAACAGCTCGGGCGCCACGAGCAGCCCGGCGCCCGCCGCGGCGGCGCGCTCGGCGGCCCGGTCCAGCGCCGTGAGGTTCTCGGCGACGGATCCGAGCCGCCCCGAACTCTGGAGCAGGGCGGTGCGCAGCGCAGGCATGGCGGAACCTCAAGGCGTACGGAGGGGAAGGCGGGGTCGCTATGACGGTACGGTCGGCGACCTTGCCCGGACAAGGTGCGACCGTTGCGGGCTGCTGCGCGATCTGTTGCGCGTGAGGGACCTGTGGCGACGATTCGTTGCGCGACGGCACGGGGACGCCACGGCAGCGGTGTCCATCGCCGGACGCGGGCGACGCGGGGGTATCCGGGACCCCTTGCCACGAGACCGTGATCTCACCCAGGGACGGCACGCATCAGGGGCGCGGGGAACTGCGCACCTCAGGGGCGCGGGGAACTGCGCGCGCAACCACAACAAGCCCGCACGCGACACACGAAGGCCGACCCAAGCCCACCCAGGGGCGCGGGGAACTGCGCGACAAGCCACAACGAACCCGCACCCGAAAACCCGGCCCGAGCCCCCTCAGCGCCACGAGGAAGGGATCACGCAGGCGATCCGGAAGAAAACCGCCGCATCAACGGCGAAAGCACCAGGACGGACTTCGTCCGCTCCACAAACGGCTCCCCGGCAATCCGCTCAAGCACCCGCTCGAAATGCCGCATATCAGCAGCGAAAACCTGAACGATCGCGTCCGCGTCCCCCGTCACCGTGGACGCGGACGAGATCTCCGGATACCGCTCGAGCCCCCGCTGAATCGCCTCCGGCGACGTGTTCCGGCGACAGTAGATCTCGATGAATCCCTCGGTCTCCCAGCCGAGCGCCGCCGGATCCACCCGCACGGTGAATCCGGTGATGGCGCCCGTGGCCCGCAGCCGGTCCACGCGCCGCTTCACGGCGGGCGCGGAGAGTCCGACCAGCTGGCCGATGTCGGCGTAGGAACGGCGGGCGTCCTCGGCGAGGGCGTGCACGATGCGTTCGTCGAGATCGTTCAGTCGCACGGGGGGTGGATCACTTTTCTGCTGTGGCCAATCGGGAGCGGCTCATGCCGTACAGGAAGTAGAACACGAGGCCGACGGCCATCCAGACACCGAACACGACCCACGTGACGGAGTCGAGACTGAACATGTTGTACGCGCAGAAGCCGAAGCCGAGCACCGGGAAGAGCCAGCCGAGCGGCACCCGGAACGTGCGCGGCATGTCGGGGCGGGTCCGGCGCAGCACGATGACGGCGATGTTGACCAGGCCGAAGGCGAAGAGCGTGCCGATGCTGGTGGCGTCGACGAGCTTGCCGAGCGGGATGACCGAGGCGAGCGCGCCGCAGAACAGCGACACGATGACCGTGTTGACCCGCGGCGTGCCGGTCTTCTCGCTGACCCGGCCGAAGACCTTGGGGACCAGGCCGTCGCGGGACATGGCGAACAGGACGCGGGTCTGGCCGTAGAGAACGGTCAGGACGACCGACGCGATGGAGATGACCGCGCCGGCGGCGAGGATCGTGCCCCACACGCTCTGGCCCGTGACATCGTTCATGATCGCGGCGAGCGTGGCCTCGGAGCCCTCGAAGTCCTTCCAGTTCCAGGCGCCGACGGCGACCGCGGCGACCAGCACGTAGAGGGCGGTGACGATGACCAGCGAGAGCATGATCGCGCGGGGCAGGTCACGCTGCGGGTTCTTCGCCTCCTCACCGGCGGTGGAGGCGGCGTCGAAGCCGATGTACGAGAAGAAGAGGCTCGCGGCGGCGGCGCTGACGCCGGCCGTGCCGAGCGGCATGAAGTCGGAGTAGTTGCCGGACTTGAAGCCCATGAAGCCGATGGCGCAGAAGAGGGCGAGCGCGACGATCTTCACGATGACCATGATCGTGTTCGCCGTCGCCGACTCCTTGGCGCCGCCGAGCAGGAACACCATGGCGAGCAGCACGACGACGAGGCCGGGCAGGTTGATGATGGCGCCGTCGACCTCGCCGGGCGCCGCGGAGAGCGCGTCGGGGATGGTGACGCCGATGGTTCCGTCGAGCAGTTCGTTGAGGTATTCGCCCCAGCCGACCGCGACCGCGGCGACCGAGACGCCGTACTCCAGGACCAGGCACCAGCCGCACACCCAGGCGACGAGTTCGCCCATCGTTGCGTACGCGTACGAATAGGAGGAGCCGGCGACCGGGATGGAGCCGGCCAGTTCTGCGTACGAGAGCGCCGAGAACAGGGCGGTGAGTCCGGCGATGACGAAGGAGATCGTCACGGCGGGGCCGGCCTTGGGGACGCTCTCGCCGAGGACGACGAAGATGCCGGTGCCGAGCGTGGCACCGATGCTGATCATGGTCAGCTGCCACATGCCGAGGGAGCGCCGAAGCGAGCCACCCTCACCCTGGCCACCCTCCGCGACCAGGCTTTCGACCGGCTTGCGCCGCATCAGGCGGCTGCCGAGGCCAGGGCTGCCCGGGGGGCGTGGGCGGTTCTGCGGGGGTGCGCCTTGGTCGAGCACGCGCTGGCTCCTTCGTCGCTGCCGGTGAGGGCGGCGAGGACTCATGGCACCCGCACTGAGAGACGGGAACCACCGAGCAGGCAGTCCCCGCCACACCACGTACAGCGCCTGACTCTAGAGTCCACGCCTTCCCGACCGTAATGCAGCAACCTTGCGTACCCACGGAAGATCATTGCGCACTTGCCTCATATACGTCTCTTCGTTGCGCCGTCCGTTTCGTCCGTTGCGTTCCGAGCCTCCGTGCTGGTGGTTGACACTTCGTCAGATCTCCCTCATCGTGCACCCCGGTCGAGAGGGAGGCACAGGCCATGGACCTCGATGTGCTGTACGAGATCGACGTTCCGAAGCCCTGGGACGGACCCCATCCGCACGGCCAGCGCGCCGCCGAGCAACGCGCCTACCGCGAGGCCGTGGAGCAGATCCGGCTCGCGGACCGGGTCGGCTTCCGCACCGTCTGGGCGGTCGAGCACCACTTCCGCGAGGGCCGCTCGCACTGCCCGGCCCCCGAGGTCCTGCTCGGCCACCTCGCCGCCCTGACCGAACGGATCCGCCTCGGCTTCGGCGTCACCCTCACCCCGTTCGGCTTCACTCCCCCGCAGCGGATCGCCGAGAAGGTGGCGTCCGTGGACGTGCTCTCGGGCGGCCGGGTGGAGTGGGGCACGGGCCGCTCGACCCCCATGGAGCAGACGGCCTTCGGCGTCGACCGCGAGCGGTCGCGGGCGGACTGGCGCGAGGCCGTCGAGATCGTGACGGGCATGTGGCGCGAGGAGTACTTCGCCTATGCGTCGGAGCGGTTCACCTTCCCCCGGCGGATGGTCACCCCCAAGCCCGTCCAGGACCCGCATCCCCCCTGCTGGATGGCCGCCACGTCGCCCGGCTCGGCGGAGGTGGCGGGCGCCGCGGGCCTCGGCCTGCTCTCCTTCTCGATCATGCAGCCGCTGGAGGCGATGGCCCGGCAAATCGCCGCCTACCGCGCCGCCGCGCGCACGCCCACCCCGCTCACGGACGTCACCACGGACCGCGTCAGCGCGTACACGCTGGTGCACGTGGCGGACCGCCCCTCGCGGCGGGTCTGGGACTCGGTCGCCTGGTGGTACCGGAACCTCGCCCAGTTCACGCTCGACTGGGAGCTGGCGCACCTGACCCCCGAGGAACGCGAGCGGACCTTCCCCCTGCTCACCCCGATCATCGAAGAGAGCGCCCCCGTCGAGGAGTTCAACGACGGCGACATGATCCTCATCGGCGACGCGGAGACCGTCGTCCGCAAGGCCAAGCGCTACGCCGACCTCGGCGTGGACCAGCTCATCTGCTACGTCCAGTGGGGCTACCTGGAGCACCGGGAGATCCTGCGCACGATCGAGATCCTCGGCAAGGAAGTCATCCCGGAACTGGCGGCGTACCGGCCCCGGCGGGCGGCGCCGTGAGCGAGCCCTTGGACCCCCAAGATCCCCTCGACACCTCCCCCGTCCCCGACTACGCCGCCCTGCACCGTCTGGACGGCCGCACCTTCGTCCTGCTGGGCGCGGGCAACGGCATCGGCCGCCAGAGCGCACACGCCCTCACGGCGGCGGGCGCGCGGGTCCTGTGCGTGGATCTCGACAAGGACCGCGCCGAGGCGGTCGCCGCGGAGACGGGCGGCGTCGCGTACGTCGCCGACGTGACGCGGCGCGACGACATGCGGGAGCTGTTCGCCGCCGCGCGCCGGGAGCCGGGCGGGATCGGCGGTGTCGTCGACATCGTGGGCATGGCCCGCTACGCACCGCTTGACGAGCTGGACGACGCGTCCTGGGACTGGCACTTCTCCCTCGTCCTGCGGCACGCCTGGTTCGCGGTCCAGTACGGCGGTGAGGCGCTCGCGGCGGCCGGCGGCGGCCCCCTGGTCTTCGTCGCGTCGGTCTCGGGCCTGACGGGGGCCCCGCGGCACGCGGCGTACGGCGCGGCCAAGGCGGGCCTGATCTCCCTGGTCCGCTCGGCGGCGGTGGAGTACGGCCCGCGAGGCGTACGCGTGAACGCGGTGGCGCCGGGCGTGGTGTGGACCCCGCGCGTGGCGGGCCTGCTCGGCGAGGAGGGCCGCGAGCGCAACGCCCGCAACGCCCCGCTCGGCCGGGTCGCGCAGACCTCGGACATCGCCTGCGCCCTGCTCTTCTTCGCCTCGCCGCTCTCCTCGTACGTCACCGGGCAGACGCTCGTCGTGGACGGCGGGGTCGGCGTGAAGTTCCCCTACCCCACCCTCGGCGACGCGCGGTGAGGGAGTTCGTGCGGGGCGCGCCCTGGTGGACCGGGGACGGCCGGGCGGTGCGCGCCGACCCCGCCGACCGCGCACGCCTTCCCGGGGACACGTGGGAGCGGGCAGGCCTCCCGGCCGGAGTACGCCTTGAGTTCACGGCACGCGGGGTGAGCGCGGTGGAGGTCGCGTACACCGCGTCACCTCCCGCCGAGTCGGACTCGCACCGCGCCGCGCCCCCGGTCTTCACGCTGCTCGCGGGCGAGGACGCCCTCGACACGCCCGCGGCCCCCGGCGAACACCGCGCGCTGATCCATCTCCCGCTCGCCGACGGGGAGTTCACCCTGCACCTGCCCGAAGCACTGCGGCCAGCCCTGCACGACGTGCGCCCGGTGAGCGGCACCCTGAGCCCTGCCGCGCCCCGGCCGCGCTGGCTCGCCTACGGCGACTCGGTCACGGAGGGCTGGTCGGCCTCGCGGCCCCATCTGGCCTGGCCCGCGCTGACGGGACGCGCCCTCGAAGTGGAGACGGTGAACCTCGGCTACGCGGGCGCGGCGCGCGGGGAGGCGGCTTCGGCCCAGCAACTCGCCTCGCTGGACGCCGACGTGATCACCCTGGCCTTCGGCACGAACTGCTGGTCGCGTACACCGCATTCGGCGAGGCTGCTGTACGGGACGGCGCGGGCGTTCCTGGACCTGGTGCGCCTGGGCCACCCGGACGTACCGCTCCTGGTCGTCTCCCCCGTGGTCCGCCCGGACGCGGAGGCGGTGCCGAACGCGCTCGGCGCCACGCTGCGGGACCTGCGGGCCGCCGTGGAGCGGGCGGCCCTGGACGCGGGGGCGGATCTGCTGCCGGGCGGCGCTCTGCTGGACGCGAAGCACCTGGTGGACGGGGTGCATCCGGGGGACGCGGGCCACGCGGTCCTCGCGGAGGCGGTGGCGTCAGCGCTGCGGGAGGTGCTGCCCGGGCGTCACGCCCGAGCCGCTTCGTCGTAGGCCTCGCGGGCGGCGGCGATCGCCGGGCGGTGGTCGATGGACCAGTCGGCGAGGGCTTTGACGAGGCGGGTGAGGCTGTGGCCCAGCTCGGTCAGCTCGTACTCGACCTGCGGCGGGATCGTCGGGTGCACCGTGCGCTTGACCAGGCCGTCGCGCTCCAGGCGCCGCACGGTGAGGGTGAGCATGCGCTGCGAGATGCCGCCGTGGATCCGGCGTTGCAGCTCCTTGAAGCGCAGGACGCCCGAGGCGAGTTCGACCACGACGTACACGGACCACTTGTCGCCGAGCCGGTCGAGGAGGTCCCGCACACCGCACTCGTCCTGCGGGGTATCGCAGCTGATCACCGGTTCGGGGCCGGGAGCGACCGGGGTGGTTACCACGGTGTGCCCTACTGACATCAGAGTGCCTCCTTATGCGCACGCGTCGCGCCGATCACCATGGTCACAGGCCCGGTCACCCGGCCCCGCCCGGACAGCGGGCACGACCACTCACCACGGGGGAACCTTCCCATGCTCATGATCACCGGCGCCACGGGCGCCCTCGGCGCACTCGTCACCGCCCGCCTCGCGGACCGCGACGACGTCGTCCTCGGCACCCGCAACCCCGCCCCCGGCGGCCGGCGCATCGACTTCGACGACCCGGACTCCCTGGACTTCACCGGCGTCGACACGCTCCTGGTCATCTCCGCGGGGGCGGCCGAGGACGATGTGGTCACCGCCCGCCACGACGCCGTGATCTCCGCGGCGGAGAAGGCGGGCGTCGGCCATCTCGTCTACACCAGCCTGAGCGGCGACGGCGACCACCTGACGTACGCGCTCGCCCACCGCTGGACCGAACGCAGGCTGCGCGGCTCCTCGCTGAACTGGACGGTCCTGCGCAACGGCCTGTACGCGGAGTTCCTCGCGGCGATCGCCGCGCCCGGCCCCGACGGGACCATCGCGGCGCCCCTGGGCGCGGGCCGCCTCGCCGCCGTGGCCCGCGAGGACCTGGCCGAGGTCGCG
Organism: Streptomyces sp. NPDC058308; assembly: GCF_042880275.1. Lineage (NCBI taxonomy): Bacteria > Bacillati > Actinomycetota > Actinomycetes > Kitasatosporales > Streptomycetaceae > Streptomyces > Streptomyces sp. NPDC058308. Next base: position 28,741 of record NZ_JBHVZA010000032.1, on the reverse strand, counting down.
GCACGGGTGGCGAAGGACCCGGCCCGCCACGCGGGCCGCACCTACGAACTGGTCGGCGAACACGCCCTGGGCGGCGCCGACCTGGCCGCCGCGACCGGTGGCAGGTACGAACCCGCCACGCTCACCGCGACCCGCAAGGCCATCACCGAAGCCGGCCAGGCCCTGCCTTTCCAGGTGCCGATGCTCCTGAGCACGTACGCGGCGATAGCGTCCGGCTTCCTCGACGGCACAGCCATCGAGGACCGGGGCACGCTCCGAGCCCTGCTGGGCAGGGAGCCACGCCCGGCGATCGACGCATACGCGGCCGCGGTACGGGGCTGACCCGGAGGCTCGCCCCACCAGGGGCGCGGGTAACCGCGCGCGCAACCACACTGGGCCCGCGCCCGAAAGAGCGAGCCCAGGCCCCCCAGGGGCGCGGGGAACTGCGCGACAAGCCACAGCCACCCCGCACCCGAACGCGCAGCCCCCGCAAAGAGCCCGCTAGCTCCAGCTGGCGTGCAGCGGCTTGCCCTCCGCGTAGCCCGCCGCGCTCTGCACACCCACGGTCGCCCGCTCCGCGAACTCCGCGAGCGAGCCCGCGCCCGCGTACGTGCAGGAGGACCGGACACCCGCGATGATCGAGTCGATCAGGTCCTCGACGCCCGGCCGGGCCGGGTCGAGGAACATGCGCGAGGTGGAGATGCCCTCCTCGAAGAGCGCCTTGCGGGCCCGGTCGTACGCCGACTCCTCGCTCGTGCGGTTGCGCACCGCGCGGGCGGAGGCCATGCCGAACGACTCCTTGTACAGGCGGCCGTTGGCGTCCTGCTGGAGGTCGCCGGGGGACTCGTAGGTCCCGGCGAACCACGAGCCGACCATGACGTTCGATGCGCCGGCGGCCAGCGCCATGGCGACGTCGCGCGGGTGACGGACACCGCCGTCGGCCCACACGTGCTTGCCGAACTTCTTGGCCTCCTCGGCGCATTCGAGCACCGCGGAGAACTGCGGCCGGCCGACACCGGTCATCATGCGCGTGGTGCACATGGCGCCGGGGCCCACGCCGACCTTGATGATGTCCGCGCCGGCCTCGATCAGGTCGCGCACGCCCTCGGCGGCGACGATGTTGCCCGCGACGATCGGGACCTGCGGGTCGAGTCCGCGCACGGCCTTGACCGCGGCGATCATCGACTCCTGGTGGCCGTGCGCGGTGTCGACGACGAGCGTGTCGACGCCCGCGTCGAGGAGCTGCTTGGCCTTGCCCGCCACGTCGCCGTTGATGCCGACGGCGGCGGCGATGCGCAGGCCGCCGTTGGCGTCGACGGCGGGGGTGTAGAGCGTCGCGCGCAGGGCGCCCGTGCGGGTGAGGATGCCGGCGAGGCGGCCGTCCTTGCCCACGGCCGGGGCATACCTGCGGTTGGCGCCGTCCAGCTTGTTGAAGGCGTCGCGCGGGTCGATGTCGGCGTCCAGGAGCAGCAGGTCCCTGGACATGACCTCGGAGAGCTGCGTGAAGCGGTCGACGCCGCTCAGGTCGGCGTCCGTGACGACACCGACGGGCTTCTGGTCGGCGTCGACGACGACACCGGCGTTGTGCGCGCGCTTGGGCAGCAGCGCGAGAGCGTCCGCGACGGTCTGCGAGGGGGCCAGGACGATCGGGGTGTCCAGGACGTGGTGGCGCGTCTTGACCCAGGAGACGACGTCGGTGACGACCTCGATCGGGATGTCCTGGGGGATGACGACGATGCCGCCCCGGCGGGCGACGGTCTCGGCCATGCGGCGGCCGGCGATCGCGGTCATGTTGGCGACGACCAGCGGGATCGTGGTGCCGGTGCCGTCGGGCGAGGACAGGTCGACGCCCTGGCGCGAGCCGACGGCGGAGCGCCTCGGGACCATGAAGACGTCGTCGTACGTCAGGTCGTACGCAGGCTGGATGTCATTGAGGAAGCGCACGTGCTGCTCATCCCAGTCGATCAGAGGTGGCCCCCGGACAGTTAGGCCAGGGGGAAAGCACGTACTTCATTGTCCCATGCCACCGGGGGTGTGCCGCCTGGGACGATCACCCAGGCAGGCGACGCGGGCGGTGGTCGGATCGTCCAAGCGGGCCAGCGAAGCGGAACACTCGGTTCAGCGCTCGCGACGCTCCGTGGCCGCGGGTCCGTGCGCGGGGCCCAGTGCGAGGACGATCTCCAGGCCGGTCTCCGCGCCCCGCCAGTGCTCGACCGCCGCCGCGAACACCTCCTGCGCGATCTCCCACTCCCCCGGCGCCGCCCGCGCGTACTCCTGCCAGCCGGAGACGACGAGCAGCCGCCCGCTGGCGCGGGGCGCCCACGACAGGTCGGTGAGGCAGTCGGCGAGGGCGTCCCAGTTGCGCCCGAACCAGTCGGGCAGAGCGAGGTCTCGGGCGCAGCGCTCCATGAAGGCGGTCTTGTCCACCACGCCGGACAGGGAGAGCGTCGCCGTGGTCCAGCCGGCGCCGCGTGCGGCGTCGAGCACGGGCGCGAGCGGGTCGGGTGCGCTGTCAGTACTGCCGGGCATTACCTGAGCACCGCCTTGAAGGACGCGTAGTGGTCATCGGTGTAGTAGATCTCGTCCCCGCTGCCGGTGACGATCCGCCGGGCACCGCGGTCGCGCTCGCCCGGCGTGCGGACGGTGTACTCGTGGTAGTAACCGCGCCCGCGCCGCGGCAGTTCCCGCTCGAAGTTGCCGAAGACGCTGCCGTCCTTCTCGTACGGGAACGGGCCCCCGTCGTCGATGCGCTCCAGCGTGCGTCGTGCCTCGGCGGGCAGGCGGTCGGCCTGGACGGTGGCCATGCCGTGCGCCCAGCCGGGGGCGGAAACGGAGGCGGGCGAGGCCTGCCCGCCCCCCGACGAACACCCCGAGACAAGCACCACGAGACACCCGAGCACCACCCCGAGAACGCGGGGAACAAACTGCCTCACCATGAAGCAGACCCTGCCACAGCGCCCCGAAAGAGGCGCGGGGAACTGCGCGACAAGCCCCCACCGCCCCGCAGGACGAAGCGCACCGACAGCCGCTAGGCCCTGTCGTCAAACTCCCGTCTGCCTCGCGGCGCCTGGCACGCACGCTCGCCGCGTTGTCGGGCTCACCCCGGTACGCCCAGTACCGGGATGACCCTCCGCCTTGCGATCGCACGCACCAGACGCCGCGAGGCCGCCCTCCGGGCGAACGACGCGAGCTTGACGACAGGGCCTAGCTACCGTCCGGGTCGGCCCGGTTCAACGCGGACCGAGGCGCGGGCCCCGCCACGAGAAGCTGATCGGCGGCAGCGGTGTCCGTCACCAGACTGGTGACGAGCCCCGACCGGAGCACCGCGTCGATCGCCGCGGCCTTCCGCTGCCCCCCGGCAATGGCGACGACTTCCGGGATACGCCGGAGCCGGTCCGCTTCGACGGTGATGCACCGCTCCCCGAGGTCCCGCCCGACCCGGCGCCCCTCGGCGTCGAAGAGGTGCGCCGACATCTCGGCGGCCACCCCCAGCGAGGCGTAATGCGCCCGCTCCTCGTCGCTGAGCATGTCGTGGACGGTGGAGATGCCCGGCTCCCAGGAGCCGATGGAGACGCAGGCGACCGTGACCTTGTCGAAGTACTCGAACGCGCGGGCGATACCGGTCTGATTGCGCAGCGCCGCCGCGGTGGCGGGATCGGGCAGCAGCATGGGCGCGTAGATCGGGTGGGCCTCGCCGCCGGACACCTGGGCGGCGCGGCGGACGGCCTCGACCGAGCCGCGCTCGGCGGTCCCCGCGTCGTACACGCCCGTCAGCTGCACGACGGTGCACGGCGGCAGCTGGTCGAGCGCGGCCGCCATGTGGATCGTGGAGCGGCCCCAGGCGAGGCCGAGCACATCACCCTCGTTGACCAGCTCGCCGAGCAGGTCCGCCGCCACCTCGCCGAGATTCTCGGGATCGGGGGACTCGTCGATCTCGTCGGCGGGCGCCGGCGACTCCACGACGACGGCGTGCCGCAGGCCGTAGCGGGCGCGCAGCGCGTCCGAGCGCTCCGCGTCCAGCTCTGCGGGCACCCTGATCTCGATGCGCACGAGATCCCGCTCCAGAGCGGTCTCCAGGACCCGGGCCACCTTGAAGCGGCTGACGCCGAACTCCTCGGCGATCTGGATCTTGGACTTGCCCTCGAGGTAGAAGCGGCGGGCCATGGCCGCCGCCTGCACCAGCTCCGCGGGTCCCATCCGCATGGCTGACCGACCCGCCGACATGGCCGACACGACGCTCTCCTCACTGCTGTTCACAAACTGGGTTCGCCGTTCATCCTTGCAGATCCGGCCTAGTTGATCAGCCCTGAGGGACTGCGTTCACGTTCTGGTGGCTCAGTGGTCGCACGCCCACGCACTTGACGCCGTCTTTGCCTCTGCTTGGGTGCGCAATGAACGTACCGCGTCTGCCGGATCCTTGGCGCCGTAGACGGCGGACCCGGCGACGAACACGTCGGCGCCCGCCTCGGCGCAGCGCTCGATGGTCTCGGCCGAGACACCGCCGTCGACCTGCAGCCACATCTCCAGACCATGCTTGCCGATCAGGTCACGGGTGCGGCGGATCTTGGGCAGCATGATGTCCAGGAAGGACTGGCCGCCGAAACCCGGCTCGACCGTCATGATCAGCAGCATGTCGAGCTCGGGGAGCAGGTCCTCGTACGGCTCGATGGGCGTCGCCGGCTTCAGCGCCATCGAGGCGCGGGCGCCCTTGGCACGGATCTCGCGCGCGAGGCGGACCGGGGCGGCGGCGGCCTCCGCGTGGAAGGTGACGGACCCGGCGCCCGCCTCGATGTACTGCGGGGCCCAGCGGTCGGGGTCCTCGATCATCAGGTGACAGTCCAGCGGCGTGTCCGTCGCACGGGCCAGGGACTCTACGACCGGCACCCCCAGGGTGAGGTTCGGGACGAAGTGGTTGTCCATCACGTCGACGTGGAGCCAGTCGGCGCCTTCTGTGCCTGAAACGGACTTCGCCTCCTCGGCAAGACGGGCGAAGTCCGCGGACAGGATGCTGGGGTTGATCTGCACGGCCATGCCCCAAGCCTGCCATGCCCGGCGCGCGTTGCTGACCGCAGTCCACCGCCTGGGCACAGCGGCTCCCGCGGCCGCGCGCCCGCCGCCGTGCACCCGACTTCGACGAATACGACCACAACCACGACCATCGACGCTGAAACCGATCCGGGAAGCGGACAATTCAGGAAACCGGCGGCAGCGGCGTACGAAGGTCGCCAGGATGATGGCATGAGCCAGAGGGACGCGAAGCCGGTCCGTGCGTGGTCGATGACGGTGCGGGTGCCGGTGGAGCCGGTGGAAGCGGCGATGGAGGCCGACGCGTCCGACGCCGCGTCGCGGACCAGCGCGCTCGGAGTGCGTGGCCCGCTGTTCGGGGTGGCCGCGCAGCGGCGGGAGGATGGCCTGCGGTGGCGGGTGACCGTCGAGGTCACGCACGGTTGTCCGCAACAGGCCCGGGACGACCTCAACTCGCTGCTGTGGTTCCGGGCGAAGGACGACGCCCGGGACCGGGCGGAGCGGCGGGCCCTGCTGGCGGCGGTCGCCCGGCTGGAGAGCGAGCGCGTCGACGAACTCACCGTGGCGGGCACCCGCTACCGCGTCGTGCGGGCCGACGAATACGCCGGGCTGGACGCGCACGGCGACATCGAGCGGCCCCGCCCGACCGACGCACAGCACGGCACTCTCGACTGGGACCGCGCCACAAGCCGTCCGAAGATCGACGAGGGGCTGGTCCTGGACCCGGACGCCCCCGTCACTCCGGCCCAGGCCGCGGAACGGCTGGCGCTGCGCAGCCTCGCCTACACCGGCTCCCGGTTCCCCGAGCACGTACGCGCCGACGCGCACCGCGCCTTGCACACGCACCCCGACGTCCTGCTGCTGCCCGCCACGTTCGCGGTCGTGCAGCGCAGCGACAGGAGCTGGACGCCGGGCAGCGCCCTGCACGCCACCGCGCACGACGCCCGCAAGACGCTGGACTTCTCCCTGACCTGGTGGGAGCCGCGCAACCGCGGCCTGATCCCCATGGACGCCGGCATGGCGGCCGACGCCCGCACCCTGACCGCCGAGGGCGCCGACCCCGCGGCAGCGGAGCTCGCGGTCTACGCCGAGGCCGCCGACCGGCTCCGCGCCGGCCACCTCGACGAAATCGAGGTCCTGGGCACGGTCCATCGGATCGGCCGCATCCGCCGGCTGCTGCGCTGGGGCCCCGACGGACCCGAGGGCCCCCGCCCCTCCGACGTCGACAGCCACGACCCCGGCCCGATCCACCCCGCCCTCGACGAGGACGGCACCGTTCACTTCGCCGATGAGGGAGCCGATGAGTGACGTCGTGCGGCCCAGCGGGGTCGGTGCGGCGGGCTCGGCAGGCTCGGCGGGCTCGGCGGGCTCGGCGGGCTGGCCTCAACCGTCTGGTATCCGAGATCAGTCCCCCGTCCGGGGCACAACAACCGCATCGCATTCCCACCGCAGTCACCGCGGCGTACGTTCCCACCATGAGCATCCCCACTGAGCCCATCGGCAGCATTCCCCGTCCGCCCGCCCTGCTGGAAGCCCTCGCCCAGCACGCCCAAGGCCAGCTCTCCGACGCCGACTTAACGAAGCTTCAGGCACAAGCCGCCGCCGACACGCTGGCACGTCTCGAGCGCATCGGCTGCCCCGTCCTCGTCGACGGCGAGCAGTCCAAGCCAAGTTTCGCCACGTACCCGCTCAGCGGCCTGGACACGCTCTCACCCGACGGCGCGATCATCCCCTTCGCCGACGGGCACACCCGGCAACTGCCCTGCCTGACGGCCGGCCCCTTCCGCTACCAGATCCACGCCGACGCCTACCTGCGCGACGCCCAACGCCACACCGACAAGCCCGTCAAGCAGGCCGTCATCGCCCCCTCCGCCCTCAGCCTGCTCTACCCGTCCGAGCCCCTCGCGGGCTACTCGCGCGAGGCGTTCCTGGCCGACCTCGCCGACGAGGCCGAGGCCGACATCCGGGGGTGCCTCGATGCGGGCGCACATGTCGTGCAACTCGACTTCACCGAGGGCCGGTTATCCCTCAAACTGGATCCCAGCGGCGCCCTCCTCAACGATTTCATCGACCTCAACAACCAGGTCCTGAACCGCTTCACCGACGCCGAACGGGCCCGCATCGGCATCCACACCTGCCCCGGCGGAGACCGCGACTCCACCCACAGCCTCGACGTCGACTACGCCTCGCTGCTGCCCGACCTCTTCCGGCTCCAGGCCGGCAACTTCTACCTCCAGCTTGCCAGCGAGGCCGACCCCGAGCGGGTACTCGACGTCGTTGCCGCCCAACTCCGCCCGGGCATCCGGGTGTTCATCGGCGTGACCGACCCCATCGATCCACGCGTCGAGTCCCCCGAAGAGGTATGCGCCCGCATCCTGCTCGCGGCGCAACGCATTCCGGTCGGACAGCTGGGCACGTGCGACGACTGTGGCTTCTCCCCCTTCGCCGACGACACCTCCACCTCACGCGACATCGCCTTCGCCAAGATCGAGGCCCGGGTCCGCGGCACGGCCCTCGCCGCCCAACAGCTGGGCCTGTAACGAGCACCGGCGGGCCGAAACCGCTCCGCGCGCGATTCCGGCCCGCCCCGTCCCGCTCCATCGGCATCCGCGACGACCGCAAGCGGTACGGACCGCGAACCCCGGACCTGCGGCCCGCGCTCCCTCAGGCGGTCCGCCGGATCAGCGCCAGATACATCGCGTCCGTCCCGTGCAGATGCGGCCACAGCTGTACGTCGGGCCCGTCGCCCAGCGCCGGGACGTTCTCCAACAGCGGCCGCGCGTCGATGAGTTCGGCCCCGCCGACCTGCTTCAGCACGTCGTCCACGACGGCCCGCGTCTCGGCCGGGTGCGGCGAGCAGGTGGCGTACCCGACGACGCCTCCGACGCGCACGGACTCCAACGCCGTGCGCAGCAGCCCGCGTTGCAGCGGCGCGAAGCCCTCCAGATCCTGCGGGCGGCGCCGCCAGCGGGCCTCGGGGCGGCGGCGCAGCGCGCCGAGTCCCGTGCAGGGCACGTCCATCAGGACGCGGTCGAAGGTGCCGGGCCGCCAGGGCGGGCGAGTGCCGTCGGCCGCGATGACCTCGTACGGTCCGGGGTTCCCGGCGAGCGTCTGCGCGACGAGACGGGCGCGGTGCGGCTGCTTCTCGGCGGCGAGCAGCGCGGCGCCGCGCCCGGCGGCGAGCCCGGCGAGCATGGCGGCCTTGCCGCCGGGTCCCGCGCAGCCGTCGAGCCACTTCTCGTCGGGACCCTCGATCGGGGCGTTCGCGAGTGCGAGCGCGACCAGCTGACTGCCCTCGTCCTGCACGCCCGCGCGGCCCTCGCGCACGGCCTCGAGAGAACCGGGCTCGCCGCCCTCGCTGAGCCGCACGGCATACGGCGACCAGCGGCCGGGCAGCGCGGAGTCCTCACCCACGGAGTCGAGGAGCTCCTCGGCGGTGACCCGGCCGGGCCGCGCCACCAGCGTCACCTCGGGCCGCTCGTTGTCGGCCTCGAGCAGGTCCTCGATGCCGGCGCGGCCGCCGCCGAGCGCGTCCCACAGCGCCGAGACGACCCAGCGGGGGTGCGAGTGGACGACGGCCAGATGGTCCTCGGGGTCCTCGTCGTAGGGCGGCGCGACCTTCTGCACCCACCCGTCCAGATCGTCCTGGGAGACCTTGCGCAGCACGGCGTTGACGAACTTGGCCCGCCCGTCGCCGAGCACCACGCGCGCCAGCTCCACGGAGGCGGAAACGGCGGCGTGCGTCGGGATGCGGGTACCGAGCAGCTGGTGCACGCCCATGTTGAGCACGTCGAGGACCGGCGGGTCGACCTCGCGAAGGGGCCGGTCGATGCAGGCCGCGACGATGGCGTCGTACGTGCCCTGCCGACGCAGGGTCCCGTAGACCAGCTCGGTGGCGAGCGCGGCGTCACGGGCGTCGAAGCCCTCCTGCTTCTCCCTGGCCTTGCGCAGCAGCGGCGGCAGGACGAGGTTCGCGTACGCGTCGCGCTCGTCGACGGCCCGCAGCGCCTCGAAGGCGAGGAAGCGGACGGGGTCCTTCTGCGGGCGGCGGTAGGGCTTGCCGGACTTCCCGGGCTTGCCGGAGGACTTGCGGGGAGGCCGGTTCGGCTGGTCGTTCAAAGGTGCTCCGCTGCTGAATGGTTCGAATGCTCGTAAGGGACCGCCAGGGCCCCGGGGTGGACCGCGCCTCACGCCTTGAAAGGGGCGGTCCCAGGACGGAAAGGGCCGGTCGGGCCCACCGTTCAGCCTACGTCGCCCGCGCCCACCCGCTCGCCGGGGGCGATCCGCACCCCGCGGGCCCAGTCCGCGCCGCGCATCGGCTTCTTGCCCTGCGGCTGGACCCAGAGCAGCTCGACGGCGTGCGATCCGGAGCCGACGTACACGTTGTTCTTGGCCGCGGACAGCTCACCGGGCGCGAGGTCGGTGCGGTCCTGGACGAGCGCGGCCTGGATGATCTTCAGACGCTCGCCGCGGAAGACGGTCCAGGCGCCGGGGGCGGGCGTGCAGCCGCGCACCACGCGGTCGACGCGCAGAGCCGGCGCCGCCCAGTCCACCTGGGCGTCCTCAACAGTGATCTTCGGAGCGAGGGTGACCCCGTCGGCCGGCTGCGGCACCGCTTGCAGGCTGCCGTCCTCGATGCCGTCCATGGTCGCGACGAGCAGTCCCGAGCCCGCGAACGCGAGCCGCGTGAGCAGGTCGCCGCTGGTGTCGGTGGACCGCACCGCCTCCGTCACCGTGCCGTACACCGGCCCGGAGTCGAGCCCCTGCTCGATCAGGAAGGTGGAGGCGCCAGTGATCTCGTCCCCCGCCATCACCGCGTGCTGCACGGGAGCGGCGCCGCGCCAGGCGGGCAGCAGCGAGAAGTGCAGGTTGACCCAGCCGCGGGCCGGGACGTCCAGGGCGGCCTTGGGCAGCAGTGCCCCGTAGGCGACGACGGGGCAGCAGTCGGGGCCGATCTCGCGCAGCCGGGCCAGGAAGTCCTCGTCACGCGGCTTCGCGGGCTTGAGCACCTCGATGCCGGCCTCCTCCGCGCGCTCCGCGACGGGGCTCGCGACGAGCCTGCGACCTCGTCCCGCGGGCGCGTCCGGACGGGTCACGACGGCAGCGACCTCGTGCCGGTCGGAGGCGATCAGGGCGTCAAGGGCGGGGACGGCGACCTCGGGAGTGCCTGCGAAGACGAGCTTCACTGGTGGATACCTCGGATCTCTGGGGTGGGGCGACGGCAGCGCACCAGTCTATGGGCCGCTCCGGAGGGCCGCCCGGGACGGTCCTCGCGAGGCCTGCCGTTGACGCCGTCGGGGGCGTGCGAATCGCCGCGCGCCCTGTGCATATGCACATACGCCCCTGCACCGTGACCCCACACGAACTAGCGCGTTGGTCAAGAAAGAGTTGACCACAACGGGCCTCGGATGCGGCCCGATCCTTTTAAACGCCGGTTCGAGAGGCTTGTTCATGGCCGACCACGCAACCCACGACGCCCAGGCACGGGCCAGCCTGCACCTCTTGGTGCGGGACATCGAGCGGGTCCGCCGGCAGGTGGACGCGCTGCGTACCCTCACCGCCCAGCTCGGGAACGTCTACCGCCCGCGCCGCTCCAGCCCGTCCGCGGGCTTCGTCGTGTATGGGCGGGCCCCCGCCCCGACCGTACGCCTCGCCCAGGAACTGCGGGACAGCGTCGAGACACTGGTGACCGCGGCGGTGGACTTCGACCGCTCGCTCGGGTTCTCGTGGGACGCGGTGGGCTCGGCCCTCGGCGTCACCAAGCAGGCGGTCCACCGCCGTTACGGCGCACGACGGGCCACCACGCAGGCGGCGGCCGAGGCGGAGCGCGCCACGGAGGCGCCCGCGCCGACCGTGGCGGCCGCTGCCACAGTGACCGCCACAGCCACAGCCACAGCCACAGCGACGCGTCCGCTGCCGGTCGGCGTCCCCCTGCCGTCCGTCCCCGCCGCCCGCGCGATGCCGACCCAGCCCACCGCGGGCAGCCCCACGCTCCGCGACGAAGCCAGGCCGAACGCCTTCCCCGGCCCCCGCAGCGGCTGACGTCCCCCTCGACCGCTGCCCCCTCGCTCCTCCGCCAAGGACGAGGGGGCAGCTTTGTGCGGGTCGGCACCCGCACGGGCCAGCTCCGGTGCCGGGCACCGTCAGCTCTGGTGCCGGGCGCCGTCAGCTCTGGTGCCGGGCGCCGTCAGCCCCGCCGAAGACGCCCCATCCGTCACCCGATATCCGGCGGATCCACCCGGATCCGCACCGCCTCTCCCCCGACCTCCCTGGCGCCTTTGGCCCCCCTGGCCATCCGCGCGGCCTGCGCCGCCTTCAGCGAGGCCGCCAGCGCGGCGCCGCTCCCCGGGGGGACCCGGATCAGCACCCGCTCCGTCGGCTCCCCCGTCGGCGCACCCCCGCCCCGGCGGTCCTGCGCCGGTCCGGCCTCCCGTACCGGCACGGGACCCAGCACCACCGCGTCGCGCGGCAGTTCGGCGCCCGCCAGGAACTCCGACAGCGCCTCGGGCGCCCCGGACACCGCCGCCATCCGCGACACCGGAGGGAAGGCCAGCTCGGCCCGCTCGGCGAGCTCCCGCACGGCGTGACCGACGGGGTCCCACCTGACCAGCGCCTGCACGGGCCGCAGCGTCGGCTCGGCGACGACCACGACCGTGCCGCCCGCCCCCTGCGGTCGGACCAGCGACGACGCCGAGATCCACCGTCGCAGCGCGTCCTCCCCGGCCCGCAGGTCGGGCCGGCCCAGCATGGCCCACCCGTCGAGCAGCAGGGCGGCCGCGTAACCGCCCTCGGCGACGGGCTCCGCCCCCGGCGTGCTCACCACCAGCGCCGGCCCGCCCGGCACCGTGTCGAGCACCTGCTCACGCCCCGACGTCCGCACCGGCACCGCGGGAAACGCCCGCCCCAGCTCCTCGGCGGTCCGGCGGGCCCCCACGACCTGCGCGCGCAGCCGGAACGCACCGCAGGACTCGCAGTGCCACTGGGCCTCCTCCACCCCGCACCAGCCGCACCGCAGGGCGGATCCACTCTCCTGCGCCTCCAAAGGCCCGGCGCACCGCCGGCAGCGCGCGGGCTCGCGGCACCGCTCACAGGCGAGCCGCGGCACATACCCGCGCCGCGGCACCTGCACCAGGACGGGCCCGTGCTTCAGCCCCTCCCGCGCGACCTGCCAGGCCAGCGTGGGCAACCGGGCGGCCCGCGCCGCCTCGTCCCGGGCGAGGTCGCCGTCGCCCACGGTGCGCACCAGCGGCGCGGCCCCGCGCACCTGCTCGCGATCGGCGACGAGCGGCGCGGCCCAGCCGCTCTCGACGAGCTGCGCGGCCTCCACCGTGCAGCTCCAGCTCCCCAGCAGGAACCCGCACTTGTCCCGCGTTGCGCGCAGCTCAAGGACCTCCCGCACATGCGGAAACGGCGCGTGATCGTCACTGAGATTGGAGTCCCCGTCGTCCCAGACGACGACGAGCCCCAGGTCCCGTACGGGCGCGAACATGGCGGCGCGGGTGCCGACGACGGCCCGCACGGCCCCGCGCCGCACGGAGAGCCACTCCTGATAGCGCCGCTCCTGCCCGGCATCGGCGGTCAGCAGCGCGTGCCGGCCCGCACCGAGCAGTTCCGTGAGCGCGGCGTCCACGCGCGCGGCCGGACGCCCGGTCGGTACGACGACGAGCGCGCCGCGCCCCGAGGCGAGCGTGGCCTGGACGGCACGGGCGATCTCCTCGGCCCACTGCGGCCCCGGCAGCGCGGTCCACACGGCACGGGGCGCACCCCCCGAGGCCAGCGCCTGGAGGAACTCGGGCCCGTGCCCGTACCGCCGCCAGCTCCCGGCGTCGGGCGGGCCTGGCGGGGCAGGCGGCTCGGGCGACTCCCGCGCCTCGGCTCGCGCGTGCCGGGGCGGGATCGCCAGCTGCAGCACATCGGCGAGGCTCCCCGCATACCGGTCGGCGACCGCCCGGGCCAGATCCAGCAGCCCGGCATCGAGCACGGGCTCCGGCGACACGACCTGGGCCAGGGCCGCCAACGGCCCGCTGTAATCACTCTCGGCGCACCGCTCGACGATGAACCCGTCGATCAGCCCGCCCCCTTCGCGCCGCCCTCCCCGCACGTTCCGCGCCCCGGCACCGAATCGCACCCGGACGCGCACCCCGGGCTGGGCCACGGCATCCAGCTCCTCGGGCACGGCGTAGTCGAAGTACCGGTCGAGATGCAGTACGCCCTTGTCGACGAGCACGCGCGCGACCGGCAACTCCTTGGCCAGCGCGGCTCCCCGCCACGTCCGCGGCTTGGCACGCGGCACCTTGGCCTTGCGCACCGATTCCCGAATGAGCGCAAGCTGCTCCGGCTCCTCGGCTCCCCCGCCACCCTCGAACCCTTCGTTCTCCCTGCTCACAGCTGCATTCCTACCAGACCGCACTGACAGTGCCCGGAGCACGCCGAGGCCCGGCACCCCCGCAGGGGTACCGGGCCTCGTCAGGACAACAGGGGGCCGGGACTACAGCCCCACCGCCTCCCGCAGCGCGTCCACGCGGTCCGTCCGCTCCCACGTGAAGTCGGGGAGCGCCCGGCCGAAGTGGCCGTACGCGGCGGTCTGCGAGTAGATCGGGCGGAGCAGGTCGAGGTCGCGGATGATCGCGGCCGGGCGCAGGTCGAAGACCTGGGCGATGGCCGCCTCGATCTTGTCCGTGTCGACCGTGGCCGTGCCGAACGTCTCGACGAAGAGGCCGACGGGCTCGGCCTTGCCGATGGCGTACGCGACCTGGACCTCACAGCGGGCCGCGAGGCCCGCGGCGACGACGTTCTTGGCGACCCAGCGCATGGCGTAGGCGGCCGAGCGGTCGACCTTGGACGGGTCCTTGCCGGAGAAGGCGCCGCCGCCGTGGCGGGCCATGCCGCCGTACGTGTCGATGATGATCTTGCGGCCGGTCAGACCCGCGTCGCCCATCGGACCGCCGATCTCGAAGCGGCCGGTGGGGTTGACCAGCAGGCGGTAGCCCTCGGTCTCCAGCTTGATGCCGTCCTCGAGGAGGGCCTTCAGCTCGGGCTCGACCACGAACTCGCGGATGTCGGGCGCGAGGAGCGAGTCCAGGTCGATGTCGCTCGCGTGCTGCGAGGAGACCACGACCGTGTCGAGGCGGACGGCCTTGTCGCCGTCGTACTCGATGGTGACCTGGGTCTTGCCGTCGGGGCGCAGGTACGGGATGGTCCCGTTCTTGCGGACCTCGGAGAGGCGGCGCGAGAGGCGGTGCGCGAGGTGGATCGGGAGCGGCATGAGCTCCGGGGTCTCGTCGCAGGCGTACCCGAACATCAGGCCCTGGTCGCCGGCGCCCTGCTTGTCGAGCTCGTCCTCATCGCCCTCGACACGCTTCTCGTACGCCGTGTCGACGCCCTGCGCGATGTCGGGGGACTGCGAGCCGATGGACACCGAGACGCCGCAGGAGGCGCCGTCGAAGCCCTTCTTCGAGGAGTCGTAACCGATCTCGAGGATCTTGTCGCGCACGAGCTGCGCGATCGGCGCGTACGCCTTCGTCGTCACCTCACCGGCCACGTGGACGAGGCCGGTGGTGATCAGCGTTTCCACGGCGACCCGAGAGGTCGGGTCCTCCCGCAGAAGCGCGTCGAGAATGGTGTCGCTGATCTGGTCAGCGATCTTGTCGGGGTGACCCTCGGTCACAGACTCCGAGGTGAAGAGGCGCCGGGACACATCGCTCCCTGTGGTTGCAGCGGCTGCTGGCTGATCATGGGTGGACGGCCGGGAGCTGCGCCCGGCGTCGTCCGAGACCAGTTTATCGGTCACACTCGGCCGCCGGTCCACATGTCTCGCCACTTGGGAGGTCTGTGACCTGCGGCACTGCTGTGCGCGGTACGACGATCCGCCTCCGCCAAAGGGCCTCGTACCCCTTTTTCCCGGGTATGAGGCGCCCGATGGGGCGAAGGTGACATTGAGCCCTGCCTGCACAGACCCCGTCAAGAGAAGCACCTGAATGTGGCCAAGTTCCGCCAAGAGGCGAAAGTGAGACACAAGAACAGGTCACAGAAACCGGAGTGAACTCGCTGTCCGGATCGTGAGACGGCGTGGGAGGCGTGGGAGGCGTCAGGACAGCCGCTCGGCGACCAGGTCCCAGACCGTGTCCGCGAGGGCCTCCTTGGGTCCGTACGGAACCGGCGTCTCGCTTCCGTCCGCGCCGAGCACCACGGCCTCATTCTCCTCGGAGCCGAAGGTCTTGCGCTCACCGACCTCGTTGACGACCAGCAGGTCGCAGCCCTTGCGTGCGAGCTTGGCGCGGCCGTTGGCCAGCACGTCGTCCGTCTCGGCGGCGAAACCGACGACCACCTGGCCGGCCCGGGGCCGCTCCCCCGCGATCTCGGCCAGGATGTCGGGGTTGCGGACCAGGGCGATCGGCGCCGGGTCCTGCCCGTCCCTCTTCTTGATCTTCCCGGCCGCGTACGTCTCGGGGCGGAAGTCGGCGACGGCGGCCGCCATCACGACGGCATCGGCGTCGGCCGCGGCCTTCAGGACCGCCTCGCGCAGCTGCACGGCGGTGCCGACCGGTACGACATCGACGCCCGCCGGGTCCGGCAGCGCCGCGTTGGCCGCGACGAGCGTGACGCGGGCGCCGCGCGCGGCGGCGGAGCGGGCGAGCGCGTAGCCCTGCTTGCCCGAGGAGCGGTTGCCCAGGAAACGGACCGGGTCCAGGGGCTCGCGGGTGCCGCCCGCGCTCACGACGACGTGGCGCCCCGCGAGGTCCTGCGCCAGGTCCTTGCGGGCGAGGACGCGGCGTACGACCTCGAAGAGTTCGACGGGGTCCGGGAAGCGGCCCTTGCCGGTGTCGACGCCGGTGAGGCGGCCGACGGCGGGCTCGACGACGAGGGCGCCGCGGCGGCGCAGGGTGGCGACGTTCTCCTGGGTGGCCGGGTGCTCCCACATCTCCGTGTGCATGGCCGGGGCGAAGACCACCGGACAGCGGGCCGTCAGGAGCGTGTTGGTGAGCAGGTCGTCGGCCAGGCCATGGGCCGCCTTGGCGAGCATGTCGGCGGTGGCGGGGGCGACGATCACGAGATCGGCGTGCTGTCCGATGCGGACGTGCGGCACCTCGTGGACGTCGGACCAGACCTCGGTCGAGACGGGGTTGCCGGAGAGCGCGGACCAGGTCGCGGCGCCGACGAAGTGCAGCGCCGACGCGGTCGGCACGACGCGCACGTCGTGGCCGGACTCGGTCAGGCGCCGCAGCAGCTCGCACGCCTTGTAGGCCGCGATGCCACCACTGACGCCCAGGACTACCTTCGGCTTCTCGGTCACTGGCTCTGTCTCCCCGCACTCGGATGCGTACTGCTCCATGACACACCACAGGCCCGGCAGCCGTGCTGCCGGGCCTGTGGTGAACGTACGAACCGCTTACTGAGCCGGACCCTCGATGGCCTCGGACGTCAGCAGGCCGGCGTTGATCTCGCGGAGCGCGATCGACAGCGGCTTCTCGTGGACGTGGGTGTCGACCAGGGGGCCGACGTACTCCAGGAGGCCCTCACCGAGCTGCGAGTAGTACGCGTTGATCTGGCGCGCGCGCTTGGCGGCGTAGATCACGAGGCTGTACTTCGAGTCGGTGGCTTCGAGCAGCTCATCAATCGGCGGGTTGATGATGCCCTCGGGCGCGGTGATGGAAGAGGACACTCTTCGCCTTCCGATGGGGTCAAGTGATGTCGAGACCAGCAGTCAGGACACGGGTGTAGATCTAAAGAACTTTCATCAAGGCTAGCAGCTCACGGGCCACGTCCTCGACGGAGGTGTTGACCAGGGTGGTGTCGAACTCGGCCTCGGCGGCGAGCTCGATCTTGGCGGCGGCGAGCCTGCGCTCGACCACGTCGGGCGCCTCGGTCCCCCGGCCGGTGAGCCGGCGGACCAGCTCGTCCCAGCTCGGCGGGGCGAGGAAGACCAGCTGCGCCTCGGGCATCGACTCGCGCACCAGGCGCGCGCCCTGCAGGTCGATCTCCAGGAGGACGGGTTCGCCCGCCTCCAGACGATCGAGCACGGCGCGACGCGGGGTGCCGTAGCGGTTGCCCGCGAACTCGGCCCACTCCAGGAGCTCGCCGTTGGCGATGAGCTTGTCCATTTCGTCGTCGGAGACGAAGAAATACTGGACACCGTGCTTCTCACCGGGCCGCGGCTTGCGGGTGGTGGCGGAGACCGAGAGCCAGACCTCGGGGTGTTCTTTGCGCATATGAGCGACGACCGTGCTCTTGCCGACCCCGGAGGGGCCGGAGAGCACGGTCAGCCGCGGACATACGTCCGGGGGTACGGGGGACGTCCCCCGGGGTGTTGCAGCCATGCAGCGATTATCCAGGTTCTCAGGAGTGCCTGAGAACATCAGCCGGCGGCACCGCCACCGAACTCTCGCTCGAGCGACGCGATCTGGTTGGAGCCGAGACCGCGCACACGGCGGCTCTCGGAGATGCCAAGACGCTCCATGATCTGCTTGGCGCGGACTTTGCCCACGCCGGGCAGGGACTCCAGGAGGGCGGAGACCTTCATCTTGCCGATGACATCGTTCTCCTGACCCTGCTTGATGACCTCGTGAAGCGAGGCGCCGGAGTGCTTGAGTCGATTCTTGACCTCGGCCCGCTCCCGGCGAGCCGCGGCGGCCTTTTCGAGCGCGGCTGCGCGCTGTTCAGGGGTAAGGGGCGGAAGAGCCACGCCTACGTCACCTCGGATGTCGAACTGTCGGATACGGACCGGTGCGGGACCTCATCGCCCCACACCAGGTGAGCAACGTGCAACGCGCTTGCCCGTTCGCTCTCGTCGGAGACTAGCGGGCATGGCCGCCGGAGTCAGCGAGAACAGACGAAAAGTCCTGGTCAGCCTCTGTCGAGCCGTACATATCGGGCATTTCGCCCCGGATTTGGCTCGGCAATTCGTCAACGGGCCGTCAACGGAGTGCGCGCGGCGGGTCCGTTGCCCCGCTCAGACCGCTTCGACCGCCGCCCTGATCTCGTCCGCGAAGCGCGCCGCGGCGTCGCGCAGGCCCGTGACGTCGGGGCCGTGGCGGAGCACACCGCGGCTGACGCTCGGCACCACATTGCGGACGACCGGGCCGAAGACGCCGGGCAGATCCGCGGGCGTCGCGCCCTGCGCCCCGATGCCGGGGGCGAGCAGCGGGCCGTTGATCCCGAGGTCGTACGCCGACAGGTCGCCCAGCGTCGCGCCGACGACCGCTCCGAAGGAGCCCAGCGGCCGCTGGGCGGCGTTCTCCGCGGCGAGGTGCCCGAGGACCGTGGCCGCGACCGTACGGCCGTCCTCGCGCACCGCGTGCTGCACCTCGGCGCCCTCGGGGTTGGAGGTGAGGGCGAGCACGAAGAGCCCGGCGCCGTTCTCGCGGGCGAGCTCGACGGCCGGCTCCAGGGAGCCGTACCCGAGGTAGGGCGAGACGGTGAGCGCATCGCTGAACAGCGGCGAGTCCTTGTGCAGGAAGGTCTCGGCGTACGCGGCCATGGTGGAGCCGATGTCGCCGCGCTTGGCGTCCATGACGACCAGGGCGCCGGCCGCGCGCAGCTCTTCGACGGCCTTCTCCAGGACGGCGATGCCGCGCGAGCCGAAACGTTCGAAGAAGGCGCTCTGCGGCTTGAACACGGCGACGGTCGAGGCCAGCGCCTCCACGACGGTCCGCGTGAACCGCTCCAGGCCCGCGACGTCGTCGTTCAGGCCCCACGCCGAGAGCAGCGAGGCGTGCGGGTCGATGCCGACGCAGAGGGGGCCGCGCTCGTCCATGGCGTGGCGCAGGCGCGTGCCGAAGGGCTGCAGGGGGCTCATGCTGCTCACTTGGGGTTCCTCACGTCGGCGCCGACGGCGTCGGCGAGGGTGGCGTACGGGCTCGTCCGAAGGCGCGCGGCGAGGCCCTTGTGGATGGTGCGGCCCCAGAAAGGCCCTTCGTAGATGAACGCGCTGTAGCCCTGGATCAGGGTGGCACCCGCGAGGATGCGCTGCCAGGCGTCCTCGGCGTTCTCGATGCCGCCGACGCCCACGAGGGTGATCCGGTCGCCCACGCGCGCGTAGAGGCGCCTCAGGACCTCCAGGGAGCGCTCCTTGAGCGGCGCCCCCGACAGTCCGCCGGTCTCTTCGTAGAGAGCGGGTCCGGATGTCAGCCCGAGGCCCTCGCGCGCGATGGTGGTGTTCGTGGCGATGATGCCGTCCAGGCCGAGCTCGACGGCGAGATCGGCGACCGCGTCCACGTCCTCGTCGGCCAGGTCCGGCGCGATCTTGACGAGCAGCGGGACCCGACGGTCCTCGACGCTGCGGTCGGCGGCCTCGCGCACGGCGGTCAGGAGGGGCCGCAGGGACTCGGTGGCCTGGAGGTTGCGCAAGCCCGGGGTGTTCGGCGAGGAGACGTTGACGACGAGGTAGTCGGCGTGGCGGGCGAGCCGCTCGGTCGACTTCACGTAGTCGGCGGCGGCCTCGTCCTCGGGGACGACCTTGGTCTTGCCGATGTTCACGCCCACGACGGTCCGGAAGACCGGCGTACGCGCCGCCAGGCGCTCAGCCACGGCCGCCGAGCCTTCGTTGTTGAAGCCCATGCGGTTGATCAGCGCGCGGTCCTGCACGAGGCGGAACAGCCGCTTCTTGGGGTTGCCGGGCTGCGGCTCCCCGGTGACGGTGCCGATCTCGATGTGGTCGAAGCCGAGCATCGACATGCCGTCGATCGCGACGGCGTTCTTGTCGAAGCCCGCGGCCAGCCCGAAGGGGCCGTGCATCCGCAGCCCGAGGGCCTCGGTGCGCAGTTCCTTGTGGCGCGGCGCGAGGACGGCCGCGACGAAGGTGCGCAGCACGGGGACGCGCGCCGCGAGCCGGATCCAGCGGAAGGCCAGGTGGTGGGCCTGCTCCGGGTCCATGCGCTTGAAGACGAGGTGGAAGAAGAGCTTGTACATGAAGGGGTTCCTCGGGGGTCCTCGGCAGACGGGTGTCCTCAGCAGAAGGGGGACACCGTGTTTCCGGTGTCCCCCTTGTGGGCTGCTAGTCGCGGGCCGCGGTCAGGTGTTCCGCGTGTTCCTGGAGCGACCGGACGCCCACGTCGCCGCGGCCCAGCGCGTCGATGCCCTGTACGGCGGCGGCGAGCGCCTGGACCGTCGTCAGGCACGGCACGGAGCGCGCCACGGCGGCCGTGCGGATCTCGTAGCCGTCGAGGCGGCCGCCGGTGCCGTACGGGGTGTTGACGATGAGGTCGACGCCGCCGTCGTGGATGAGCTGGACGATGGTCTTCTCGCCGTTCGGGCCCTCGCCCTCGGACTGCTTGCGCACGATCGTGGCGTTGATGCCGTTGCGCTTGAGCACCTCGGC
The DNA here is from genome assembly GCF_042880275.1 of Streptomyces sp. NPDC058308. Lineage (NCBI taxonomy): Bacteria > Bacillati > Actinomycetota > Actinomycetes > Kitasatosporales > Streptomycetaceae > Streptomyces > Streptomyces sp. NPDC058308. The sequence goes on along the minus strand of NZ_JBHVZA010000032.1, from coordinate 8,421 downwards.
CGTGCCGGACGTGGCGAACAGCTCGAAGCCGTGCGCGACCAGTTCGCGCGCCGGGAAGATCATCGAGCGCTTGTCGCGGTTGGCGACGGAGATGAAGGCACGGCCCTTGGTCGGCAGCGGGCCGTACGCGCCGGCCTGCGACTTGGCGTACGCGGTGCCGAACACCGAGTCGATGCCCATGACCTCGCCCGTGGAGCGCATCTCCGGGCCGAGAACGGTGTCGACGCCCGCGCCGTGGATGTCGCGGAAGCGCGACCACGGCATGACGGCCTCCTTGACGGAGATCGGCGCGTCCATGGGGAGCGTGCCGCCGTCGCCGACGGCCGGGAGCATGCCCTCGGCGCGCAGCTCGGCGACGGTCGCGCCGAGCGAGATGCGCGCCGCGGCCTTGGCCAGCGGCACCGCGGTCGCCTTCGAGGTGAAGGGGACGGTGCGCGACGCGCGCGGGTTGGCCTCCAGGACGTAGAGGATGTCACCCGCCATCGCGAACTGGATGTTGATCAGTCCGCGCACGCCGACGCCCTTGGCGATGCCCTCCGTGGAGGCGCGCAGGCGCTTGATGTCGAAGCCGCCCAGGGTGATCGGGGGCAGGGCGCACGCCGAGTCGCCGGAGTGGATGCCGGCCTCCTCGATGTGCTCCATGACGCCGCCGAGGTAGAGCTCCTCGCCGTCGTAGAGCGCGTCGACGTCGATCTCGATGGCGTCGTCGAGGAAGCGGTCGACGAGGACCGGCCGCGAGGGGCTGATCTCGGTCGACTCCTCGATGTACGTGGAGAGGCGGGTCTCGTCGTACACGATCTCCATGCCGCGGCCGCCGAGCACGTACGACGGGCGGACCAGGACCGGGTAGCCGATCTCGTCGGCGATCGCCTTCGCCTCGGCGAACGTCGTCGCGGTGCCGTGCTTCGGCGCGGGGAGCCCGGCCTCCGCGAGCACGCGGCCGAAGGCGCCGCGGTCCTCGGCGGCGTGGATGGCCTCGGGCGAGGTGCCCACGACCGGCACGCCGTTGTCCTTGAGCGCCTGGGCGAGACCCAGCGGGGTCTGGCCGCCGAGCTGGACGATGACGCCCGCGATCGGCCCGGCCTGCGCCTCGGCGTGGACGATCTCCAGGACGTCCTCCAGGGTGAGCGGCTCGAAGTAGAGCCGGTCGGAGGTGTCGTAGTCCGTGGAGACGGTCTCGGGGTTGCAGTTGACCATCACGGTCTCGTAGCCCGCGTCGCTGAGCGCGAAGGAGGCGTGGACGCAGGAGTAGTCGAACTCGATGCCCTGGCCGATGCGGTTCGGTCCGGAGCCGAGGATGATCACCGCGGGCTTCTCGCGCTTGGCGACCTCGTTCTCCTCGTCGTACGAGGAGTAGAAGTACGGGGTCTTCGCGGCGAACTCGGCGGCGCAGGTGTCGACCGTCTTGAAGACCGGGCGCACGCCGAGGGCCTGGCGCACCTCGCGCACGACGTCCTCGCGCAGACCGCGGATCTCGGCGATCTGGGCGTCGGAGAAGCCGTGCCGCTTGGCGTGGGCGAGCAGGTCGGCGTCGAGGCGCTCGGCGGCGGCCAGCTCGTCGGCGGTCTCCTTGATCAGGAAGAGCTGGTCGACGAACCACGGGTCGATCTTCGTGGACTCGAAGACCTCCTCGGGGGTGGCGCCGGCGCGGATGGCCTGCATGACGGAGTTGATGCGGCCGTCGGTGGGCCGCACGGCCTCGCGCAGCAGCTCGGCCTTGTCCCCGGGCTCGCCGACGAAGGTGAACTGCGAGCCCTTCTTCTCCAGGGACCGCAGCGCCTTCTGCAGCGCCTCGGTGAAGTTGCGGCCGATGGCCATGGCCTCGCCGACCGACTTCATGGTGGTCGTCAGCGTGGAGTCGGCGGACGGGAACTTCTCGAAGGCGAAGCGCGGGGCCTTGACGACGACGTAGTCGAGGGTCGGCTCGAAGGACGCCGGCGTCTTCTCGGTGATGTCGTTGGGGATCTCGTCGAGCGTGTAGCCGACGGCCAGCTTCGCGGCGATCTTCGCGATCGGGAAGCCGGTGGCCTTCGACGCGAGCGCCGAGGACCGCGAGACGCGCGGGTTCATCTCGATGACGATGACCCGGCCGTCCTCGGGGTTCACCGCGAACTGGATGTTGCAGCCGCCGGTGTCGACACCGACCTCGCGGATGATCGCGATGCCCACGTCGCGCAGGGTCTGGTACTCGCGGTCGGTGAGCGTCATCGACGGGGCGACGGTGATCGAGTCACCGGTGTGCACACCCATCGGGTCGAAGTTCTCGATGGAGCAGACGACCACGACGTTGTCGTTCTTGTCGCGCATCAGCTCCAGCTCGTACTCCTTCCAGCCGAGGATGGACTCCTCAAGGAGCACCTCGGTGGTCGGCGAGAGCGTGAGGCCCTGTCCGGCGATGCGGCGCAGCTCCTCCTCGTCGTGCGCGAAGCCGGAACCGGCGCCGCCCATGGTGAAGGAGGGGCGGACGACGACGGGGTAGCCGCCGAGCTCGTCGACGCCCTTGAGGACGTCGTCCATGGAGTGGCAGATGTACGAGCGGGCGGACTCGCCGTGCCCGATCTTCTTGTTGACCTCTTCGACGACGCCCTTGAAGAGGTCGCGGTCCTCGCCCTTGTTGATGGCCTCGACGTTGGCGCCGATGAGCTCGACGCCGTACTTCTCCAGGACGCCCTGCTCGTGCATGGAGATCGCCGTGTTGAGGGCCGTCTGGCCGCCCAGCGTCGGCAGGAGCGCGTCGGGGCGCTCCTTGGCGATGATCTTCTCGACGAACTCCGGGGTGATCGGCTCGACGTACGTGGCGTCGGCGATCTCCGGGTCGGTCATGATCGTCGCCGGGTTGGAGTTGACGAGGATGACGCGCAGGCCCTCGGACTTGAGGACCCGGCACGCCTGGGTGCCGGAGTAGTCGAACTCGGCGGCCTGACCGATGACGATCGGGCCGGAGCCGATGACCAGGACGGACTGGATATCGGTGCGCTTAGGCACGCTGGCCCTCCATCGGAGCGGTGTTCATCAAAGACGTGAAGCGGTCGAAGAGGTACGCGGCGTCGTGCGGGCCCGCGGCCGCTTCGGGGTGGTACTGCACGGAGAAGGCCGGCTGGTCGAGCAGCTGCAGGCCTTCCACCACGTTGTCGTTGAGGCAGACGTGGGAGACCTTGGCGCGCCCGAAGGGGGTGTCGCTGACCTGGTCGAGCGGCGCGTCCACGGCGAAGCCGTGGTTGTGCGCGGTGACCTCGACCTTGCCGGTGGTGCGGTCCTGAACCGGCTGGTTGATGCCCCGGTGGCCGTACTTCAGCTTGTACGTGCCGAAGCCGAGGGCGCGGCCGAGGATCTGGTTGCCGAAGCAGATGCCGAAGAGCGGCGTCCTGCGCTTGAGGACGGCGGTCATCAGTGCGACCGGCCCGTCCGCGGTGGCCGGGTCGCCGGGGCCGTTGGAGAAGAAGACGCCGTCGGGGCTGATCGCGTAGACGTCCTCCTCGGTGGCGGTGGCGGGCAGCACGTGCACCTCGATGCCGCGCTCGGCCATGCGGTGCGGGGTCATGCCCTTGATGCCGAGGTCGATGGCGGCGACGGTGAACCGCTTCTCGCCGACCGCCGGGACGACGTACGCCTCCTTGGTGGCGACCTCCTCGTACAGGCTCAGGCCCTTCATCGAGGGCTGCGCCGTGACGCGCTCGACGAGCTCGGCGTCGGACGGGAGCGTCTCGCCGGAGAAGATGCCCGAGCGCATGGAGCCGCGCTCGCGCAGGTGGCGGGTGAGGGCGCGGGTGTCGATGCCGCTGATGCCGACGATGCCCTGGGCGACCAGCTCGTCGTCGAGCGAGCGCGCGGCACGCCAGTTGGAGGGGATGCGGGCGGGGTCGCGGACCACGTAACCGCTGACCCAGATGCGGGCCGACTCGTCGTCCTCGTCGTTCCAGCCCGTGTTGCCGATCTGCGGGGCGGTGGCGACCACGATCTGGCGGTCGTACGAGGGGTCGGTCAGGGTCTCCTGGTAGCCGGTCATGCCGGTGGAGAACACCGCTTCGCCGAAGGTCTCCCCCGTCGCCCCGTAGGCGCGGCCGCGGAAGATGCGGCCGTCCTCCAGGACGAGTACGGCGGGAAGCGCCCCCTTCCTCTGCGAGGCCGTCCCCTGCTTGGAGGTCGTCATCGTGCGGTGCCTTCCGTAGTGCTGTTCGTGTCGATCATGTTGTTGAGCGTCTCGACCCACTCGGTCTGCTCGGCCGCGTGGTCCGAGCGGAAGCCGGAGTCGAGCAGCTTGCCGCCGTGCTCCCACGTGACGATCAGGAGACCGCCCTCCGTGAGGACCTTGCCGGCGATGCCCTTGTCGAGGCGGGCCTCGCGCAGCTGTGCGGCCGGGACGAAGAAGTCCGTCGCGCCGGGGCGTACGACGTCCAGGCCCGCGTCGGTGAGCGTCAGCTCGACGCGGCTGCGGGTGCCAAGGCCGTGCGCCACGATGCGGTCGAGCCACTGCCCTGCCGTGGTCGAGCCGTGGTAGCGGCCGCTCAGCTCAAGTCTGGCCGGGCCCGGGTCATCCGGCGCGGCGGGCAGCTCGGGCAGGTCGCCCTGGAGCGTGCCGCGCCACTTCCAGCCCTCGCGCATCAGCCAGTAGACGAGCGCGATGAAGAGCAGCAGTCCGACGACCCAGCCGAGCCGTGCGGCCCAGTCGGTCACGTCCGCCGATTCCTTCTCGGCGGCCAGTTCCAGAAGAGATGTCACGCGAGCTTCCCGTCGACGAGCGTGGCCCGACCCCGGAGCCACGTGTGCGTGACGCGGCCCGGCAGCTCACGGCCCTCATAGGGAGTGTTGCGGCTGCGCGAGGCGAAGCCCGCGGGGTCCACTGCCCCACGGTAATCGGCGTCGACCAGGACGAGGTTCGCGGGCTCACCTGCCGAGACGGGGCGGCCGTGACCGGTGGCCCGCCCGATGGCGGCGGGCTTGAAGGACATCCGGTCGGCGACGGCCTCCCAGGTCAGCAGACCGGTCTCGACCATCGTCTGCTGGACGACGGAGAGCGCGGTCTCCAGGCCGACCATGCCCATGGCGGCCGCGGCCCACTCGCAGTCCTTGTCCTCGTGCGGGTGCGGGGCGTGGTCGGTGGCGACGATGTCGATGGTGCCGTCGGCGAGTGCCTCGCGCAGGGCCATGACGTCGCGCTCGGTGCGCAGCGGCGGGTTGACCTTGTAGACGGGGTTGTAGGAGCGCACCAGCTCATCCGTGAGGAGGAGGTGGTGCGGGGTGACCTCGGCGGTGACGTCGATGCCGCGCGACTTGGCCCAGCGCACGATCTCGACGGAGCCTGCGGTCGACAGGTGGCAGATGTGCACCCGCGAGCCGACGTGCTCGGCGAGCAGCACGTCCCGCGCGATGATCGACTCCTCGGCCACCGCGGGCCAGCCGCCGAGGCCCAGCTCGGCGGAGACGACGCCCTCGTTCATCTGGGCGCCCTCGGTGAGCCGCGGCTCCTGCGCGTGCTGCGCGACGACGCCGCCGAAGGCCTTCACGTACTCCAGGGCGCGGCGCATGATCACGGCGTCGTCGACGCACTTGCCGTCGTCGGAGAAGACGGTGACCCCGGCGGCGGACTCGTGCATGGCGCCGAGCTCGGCGAGCTTCTTGCCCTCGAGGCCCACGGTGACGGCGCCGATGGGCTGCACGTCGCAGTAGCCGGACTCCTTGCCGAGCCGGTAGACCTGCTCGACGACTCCGGCGGTGTCGGCGACGGGGAACGTGTTGGCCATGGCGAAGACGGCGGTGAAGCCGCCGGAGGCGGCCGCGCGGGTGCCGGTCAGGACGGTCTCGGAGTCCTCGCGGCCCGGCTCGCGCAGGTGGGTGTGGAGGTCGACGAGGCCCGGCAGGAGAACCTTGCCGCCGGCCTCGACGACGGTCGCGCCCTCGGTGCTCAGGTCCGTGCCGACCTCGGCGATGGTCTCGCCGTCGATCAGGACGTCCTGCGCCTCGCCGCCGAGCACCTTCGCACCACGAATCAGGATCTTGCTCATGCTTACTTGCTCTCCTCGGAACGGGTGTGGGTGACGGCGGGCTCGTTGCCGCCCAGAAGCAGATAGAGGACGGCCATGCGGATGGAGACGCCGTTGGCGACCTGCTCGACGACCGTGCAGCGGTCGGAGTCGGCGACCTCGGCGGTGATCTCCATGCCGCGGACCATCGGTCCCGGGTGCATGACGATGGCGTGCTCGGGCATCTTCGCCATCCGCTCGCCGTCCAGGCCGTAGCGCCGCGAGTACTCGCGCTCGGTGGGGAAGAACGCGGCGTTCATGCGCTCGCGCTGCACCCGCAGCATCATCACGGCGTCGGACTTGGGCAGTACGCGGTCCAGGTCGTAGCTGACCTCGCAGGGCCACTGTTCGACGCCGACCGGCACCAGGGTGGGCGGGGCGACGAGGGTGACCTCGGCGCCGAGGGTGTGCAGCAGGTCCACGTTGGAGCGGGCCACGCGGCTGTGCAGGATGTCGCCGACGAGAGTGATGTGCTTGCCCGCCAGGTCCTGGCCGAGACCGGCGTCCGGTCCGACGAGCCGGCGGCGCATGGTGAAGGCGTCGAGCAGGGCCTGCGTGGGGTGCTGGTGGGTGCCGTCGCCCGCGTTGATGACGGCGGCGTCGATCCAGCCGGAGGTCGCCAGGCGGTAGGGCGCGCCGGAGGCGCCGTGCCGGATGACGACGGCGTCGACGCCCATCGCCTCCAGGGTCTGTGCGGTGTCCTTGAGGGATTCGCCCTTGGAGACGGACGACCCCTTGGCGGCGAAGTTGATGACGTCGGCGGAAAGGCGCTTCTCGGCGGCCTCGAAGGAGATCCGGGTCCTGGTCGAGTCCTCGAAGAAGAGGTTGACCACGGTGCGGCCGCGCAGGGCGGGCAGTTTCTTGATCGGCCGGTCGGCGACGCGCGCCATCTCCTCGGCCGTGTCGAGGATGAGGACGGCGTCGTCGCGGGAGAGGTCGGCGGCCGAGATGAGGTGTCGCATCATCTGCGTGTACTCCGGTGTGTGGAGGTCTGCGGGCACGCGGGCGCGCAGGGATGTGCCCTGGGCCCGTGAGGGGGGAGGAAGCCGGTCCTACGCGGAAGCGGGCTTGGCGCCGAGCAGCACGGCGTCGCGGCCGTCCTCCTCCGCCAGCTGGACCTTGACCGTCTCCCGCAGCGACGTGGGGAGGTTCTTGCCGACGTAGTCGGCGCGGATGGGGAGTTCGCGGTGGCCGCGGTCGACGAGCACGGCGAGCTGCACCGCACGGGGGCGGCCGATGTCGTTGAGGGCGTCGAGGGCGGCGCGGATGGTGCGGCCGGAGAAGAGCACGTCGTCGACGAGGACGACCAGGCGGCCGTCGATGCCGTCACCGGGGATCTCGGTGCGGGCGAGGGCGCGCGGCGGGTGCATGCGCAGGTCGTCGCGGTACATGGTGATGTCGAGGGAGCCGACCGGGATCGTGCGGCCGGTGATCTCTTCGAGCTTCTGGGCGAGCCGGCGGCCGAGGAAGACGCCGCGGGTGGGAATGCCGAGCAGAACCACGTCGTCGGCGCCCTTGGCGCGCTCGACGATCTCGTGAGCGATGCGGGTCAACACCCGCGCGATGTCCGGCCCTTCGAGCACAGGGCGCGCGACACCGGAGTCATTCGTGTCCATATGAAACGGACCTCCTTCTCCGCCTCACAGGACGGACGTTAAAGGACGTCGAAATTGCGCCATCCACGGTACCAGTACTCAAGGCCGGGCACGTCATCGGGTTCCACCGGTGGGGCGGTAAGGACCATTCGGCTTGACGCAGGCAAGTAACGCTGCGTAACCTCACAGTGAGTTACCAGCCACGCGGCGGAGCCGCATGATTGTCGCAGCGTCCGGGGAGCTATATGTCCAGCGAATACGCCAAGCAGCTCGGGGCCAAGCTCCGCGCGATCCGTACCCAGCAGGGCCTTTCCCTTCACGGTGTCGAGGAGAAGTCCCAGGGACGCTGGAAGGCGGTCGTCGTGGGGTCGTACGAGCGCGGCGACCGTGCCGTGACCGTGCAGCGCCTCGCCGAGCTGGCGGACTTCTACGGCGTCCCCGTGCAGGAGCTCCTTCCGGGTACCGCTCCTGGTGGCGCCGCCGAGCCGCCGCCCAAGCTCGTCCTCGACCTGGAGCGCCTCGCGCACGTCCCGCAGGAGAAGGCGGGCCCGCTGCAGCGCTATGCCGCCACGATCCAGTCGCAGCGCGGTGACTACAACGGCAAGGTGCTCTCGATCCGCCAGGACGACCTGCGCACCCTCGCCGTCATCTACGACCAGTCCCCCTCGGTGCTGACCGAGCAGCTGATCAGCTGGGGCGTCCTGGACGCCGACGCGCGCCGCGCCGTCGCCCACGAAGAGGTCTGATCCCACCGCGTAAGACATCAGCAGAAACGTGCCGCCGGGGTGGCCGCAGCCGAAAGGCTG
>NZ_JBHVZA010000031.1:80155-82610 GCF_042880275.1 Streptomyces sp. NPDC058308 | reverse complement strand
AATCTATTTTTATTTCTTTATAATCACACGTCTTTTTGGCAGTTAGCGCACTATCAGAGCCCGGGGGCGCTCCCCCCCGGGGGGCCCGCGCGGCCCGTTCGGGGCGGGGCCGGCTCAGTGGCCGCCCTCGTCCTTGAAGCGCTTGTAGGAACGCTCGATCTCGGCCTCGGCGTCCGTACGGCCGACCCAGTCGGCGCCCTCGACGGACTTGCCGGGCTCCAGGTCCTTGTAGACCTCGAAGAAGTGCTGGATCTCCAGGCGGTCGAACTCGGAGACGTGGTGGATGTCGCGCAGGTGCTCCACGCGCGGGTCCGAAGCCGGGACGCAGAGCAGCTTGTCGTCGCCGCCCGCCTCGTCGGTCATCCGGAACATGCCGATCGCGCGGCACTTGATGAGGCAGCCCGGGAAGGTCGGCTCGTCCAGGATGACGAGGGCGTCCAGCGGGTCACCGTCCTCACCGAGGGTGTTCTCGACGAAACCGTAGTCCGCGGGGTAGCTGGTCGACGTGAAGAGGCGACGGTCCAGACGGATCCGGCCGGTCTCGTGGTCCACCTCGTACTTGTTCCGCGAACCCTTCGGAATCTCGATGGTGACGTCGAACTCCACGGGTGGCTCCTCCATGATCAGCACATACTTCGGGTGATTAAGTGTCCCTCACGCAGATGTGTGATCGCGAAAGGGGCTGGTCGTCGTGCCGGAGCTCAAGCCTTGGCAGCGGCCTCGACAGCTTTTGAGACAGCTGACAAAGCCTTCCGCCACCAAGCTCACCGGGTTCTCCGGGAAGCTCACGACATGGCAGCTCACAGCTGGTGCCGCCGCCTTCGGCCTGGTCATCGCGGTCGGGGCGGTGGCCGCGGCCGGCCCTTGGGACTCCTCCGGTCAGCGTACGGCGGAGCGGGACCGGGCCGCTTCCCAGGAGGCCTGGGGTGGCGCAGATCACGCGGGTCGCGGGCCGGAGGGTGCGCCCGAATCCGCCCCGAGCGCGCCTTCCGTGCTCGCCGGACTCGGCGCGCCCGCGGGGGTGGCGCCCGCGCCGACGGGCTCGGCCATGGCGGACGTGCTCGATCCGCTCCTGAAGGATCCGGCGCTGGGGCCCGAGCGGTCGGCCGTCGTCCTGGACGTGGCCTCCGGCAAGCGGGTCTACGGCAAGGGCGCGGGCGACGGCCTCACGCCCGCGTCGACGGTCAAGATCGCCACGGCGGTCGCGGCGCTCTCCGCGGCGGGCCCGGACCACCGCATCACTACGAAGACGCTCATCGAGCCCGCTTCCGGTTCCTCCGGCGCACCGGACGTCGTCCTGGTCGGCGGCGGCGACCCCACGCTCACCGCCCGCAAGGACGGCCGCTACACCGACACCGCGGCGAGCCTGCGCACCCTCGCCGAGGACACGGCCCGCGCCCTGAAGAGCCGCAAGATCGACGAGGTGAGACTCTCGTACGACACGTCGCTGTACTCCGGACCCGAGCAGCACCCCATCGGGCCCAACGAGAACATCACGCCGGTCAGCGCCCTGATGGCCGACGAGGGACGGCTCGACGACTCCTCCAGCGGGCCCGCCCCGCGCGCGGGGGACCCGGCGGGCGACGCGGCGAGGAAGTTCGCGGGCTTCCTCAAGGACCGCGGCATCAAGATCAAGCCGGACCCTGGCGCCGCCGAGGCGTCGGACCGCGCCGAATCCCTCGCCAAGGTCGAGTCGCCGCCCCTGTCGTCCCTCGTCGAGCGGATGCTGACGCACAGCGACAACGACATCGCCGAGGCGCTGGCCCGCCAGACCGCCGTCGCCGCGAAGGAGCCGGCGAGCTTCGAAGGAGGCGGCAAGGCGGTCCGCGCCCAGCTGGAAAAGCTCGACCTGCCGCTCTCCGGCACGACCTTCGCCGACGGCAGCGGCCTGGACCGGGCCGACCGGATCTCCGCCGAACTCCTGGCGGCCCTCCTGGACCGCGCCGCCGACCCGGCCCGCCCCGGACTGCGCTCCGTGGTGACGGGCCTGCCCGTGGCGGGCTTCACCGGCACGCTCGTCGACCGCTACCCCAAGGACTCGCCGGGCACGGGCGTCGTACGCGCCAAGACCGGCACGCTGACGGGAGTGAACAGCCTCGCGGGCACGGTGGTGGACGCGGACGGCCGCCTCCTGGTCTTCGCCTTCATGACCACAGGCACGACCGACCCCACCGCGGCCCAGGCGGCCCTGGACCACATGGCCTCAACGGTGGCGAACTGCGGCTGCCGCTGACGCGCCCAGGGGCGCGGGGAACGGCGCAGGCGAAGGCGCCCGCGGCAAACGCGCGCCGGGCCACGCCCAGGGACGCGAGGAACGGCGAGCCAAGCCACATACGACCCGCACCCGAGAAACAGCCCCAGCTCCCCCAGGGGCGCGGGGAACTGCGCGCCAAGCCACACCCGACCCGCACCCGAGAAGCACCCCCGGCTCCCCCAGGGGCGCGGGGAACTGCGC
>NZ_JBHVZA010000031.1:0-80056 GCF_042880275.1 Streptomyces sp. NPDC058308 | reverse complement strand
AGCTCCCCCAGGGGCGCGGGGAACTGCGCGCCAAGCCACACCCGACCCGCACCCGAGAAGCACCCCCGGCTCCCCCAGGGGCGCGGGGAACTGCGCACCAAGCCACACACGGCCCGCACCCGAGACACCCGAGAAGCAACCGCCACCCCACACCACCCCCCCCACCCCCTCCCGACCCCCTAGGGGGCAACCACCGGGACAACGCAGGGGTGCAAGCCCCTCCAAGAGAGGGAGCGACCACGTACCGTTGACGCATGACGAGCATCGGTGGTGCGGAGATGGTCGACTGGAACCTCGCGGTGGCGACCGCGACCCGGCTCGTGAGGCCGGGCCCAGAAGTGAGCCGTGACGAGGCGCGAGCCGTCGTCGCCGAGCTGCGCCGGCACGCCAAGTCCTCGGAGGAGCACGTCCGTTCCTTCACGGGGATGGGCACGGCGGAGACCCACGACACCCCGGTCCTCGTGGTCGACAGGGCAGGCTGGATCCGGGCCAACGTGGAGGGCTTCCGCGAGCTCCTCAAGCCCCTCCTGGACAAGATGCAGGACCGCCGCGGAGGCGCGGGGGGCGCCGTCCTCGGCGCGGTCGGCGGCAAGGTGACGGGCGTGGAGCTGGGCATGCTCCTGTCCTTCCTCGCCTCGCGCGTCCTCGGGCAGTACGAGACCTTCGCCCCGGCCACCCGCGACCTCCCCGCGAGTGCGAACGGCGGCGGCAGGCTCCTCCTCGTCGCGCCGAACATCGTGCATGTGGAGCGCGAGCTGGACGTGGACCCGCACGACTTCCGGCTCTGGGTCTGCCTGCACGAGGAGACGCACCGCACCCAGTTCACCGCCGTCCCCTGGCTCCGCGACCACCTCCAAGGGGAGATCCAGTCGTTCCTCGGGGAGACCGAGGTCGACCCGATGACGGTCCTGGAGCGCATCAGGGAGGCCGCCCAGTCGCTCGCGGGCGGCCGGAGCGAGGCGGAGGGCGACGAGTCCGCCGACGGGGGCCGCTCCCTCGTGGAGCTGGTGCAGACCCCCGCCCAGCGCGAGATCCTCGCCCGTCTGACGGCCGTGATGTCCCTCCTGGAGGGCCACGCGGACTTCGTGATGGACGGTGTGGGGCCGGAGGTCGTGCCGTCCGTGGGCGAGATCCGCGAGAAGTTCAAGGAGCGGCGCGCGCGCGGCGCGAGCCGCCTCGACCAGGCCCTGCGCAAGCTCCTCGGCCTCGACGCGAAACTGCGCCAGTACCGCGACGGCGAGCGCTTCGTGCGCGCGGTCGTCAACGAGGTCGGCATGGACGGCTTCAACCGCGTGTGGACATCGCCGAACACGCTGCCCACGAAGGCGGAGATCGCCAAACCGGCGGACTGGGTCGCGCGGGTGCACCGTAAGGGAGACTGAGATACCGGATGCGGCCGACGGCAGGAGAACGCCCCCGCAATCACCCGTCCGAGGGACCGTAGGCGGTGGGTAGGCGTGCAATGCTCGGGGAACGGCTCGGCTCTGTCACCATCGACACACTCTGAGTGACCGAACTTGCGGGAAAGAAGGCCCCCAGTGGGTCCGGATGCCCCGAGTGTGTCCTGAGTGACTGGTCCGAGGCTCACCCCCGAACTTCATGAAGGGAACCGGACATGGGTCCCCATCCTGCGGTCGCGGCGATACGCCTGGCGGTCCGCCGCGTACTCCACGACGTACTGACCGACGTACAGCGCAGCACCGAGAACGACCCGCCCCACCCCCCGCACGAGCAGGCCCCGCCGCCGCTCGTGCTCGTCGCATGCTCCGGCGGCGCCGACTCCATGGCGCTCGCCTCCGCGCTCGCCTTCGAAGCCCCCAAGCTCGGCATCCGCGCCGGCGGGGTCACGGTGGACCACGGCCTGCAGCCCGGGTCCGAGCTGCGCGCCGCCGAGGTCGTGGTGCGCCTGACCGCGCTCGGCCTCACTCCGGTCGAGTCCTGCACGGTGCGCGTCGGCCGGGACGGCGGCCCCGAAGCCGCCGCCCGCGACGCTCGCTACGCAGCCCTGGACGCCGCCGCCGAACGGCATTCAGCAGCCGCCGTGCTGCTCGGCCACACCCGCGACGACCAGGCGGAGACCGTGCTGCTCGGCCTCGCCCGCGGCTCCGGGATCCGCTCCCTGTCCGGGATGGCCGAGACCTCGGGGGTCGCCGGCCGTTACCGCCGCCCCTTCCTGCAGATCGACCGGCAGACCGCCCGCAAGGCGTGCATGGTCCAGTCGCTGCCCGTCTGGGACGACCCGCACAACGCCGACCCGGCGTACACCCGGTCCCGGCTGCGCCACGAGGGACTGCCGGCCCTGGAGAAGGCGCTCGGCAAGGGAGTCGTCGAGGCGCTCGCCCGCACGGCCCAACTGTCCCGGGACGACGCCGACGCCCTCGACCTGTGGGCGGCCCAGGCCGAGACGACCGTGCGCGACGCCACCGGCCTCCTGGAGTGCGCCAAGCTCTACGCGCTGCCGCCCGCCGTGCGGCGCCGCATCGTGCGCCGGGCCGCCATCGAGGCGGGCGCGCCCGCCGGCGCGCTGTTCGCCCGGCACATCGAGGAAGTGGACCGTCTGATCACCGGCTGGCGCGGCCAGGGAGCCATCAACCTCCCGGGCAAAGTCGTGGCTCAGCGGCAGGGTGGCAGACTGGTGATCCGGCAAGGCTGACGAGAGCCCCGTGTTCGTTGCGGGCCCTGTCGGCCGGTGGGACGACCGAAAGTGATGCGGGTGGACGCGAAAGACATGGGCACCGACCTCCAGTCGGTGCTCATCACCAAGGAAGAGATCGACGCGAAGCTGGCTGAGCTGGCTGCGAAGGTCGACGCGGAGTACGCGGGCAAGGATCTGCTGATCGTCGGCGTCCTCAAGGGCGCGGTGATGGTCATGGCGGACCTGGCGCGGGCGCTGTCCACCCCCGTCACGATGGACTGGATGGCCGTGTCGTCGTATGGCGCGGGCACCCAGTCGTCCGGCGTCGTGCGGATCCTCAAGGACCTGGACACCGACATCAAGGGCAAGCACGTCCTGATCGTCGAGGACATCATCGACTCCGGCCTGACGCTGTCGTGGCTGCTCTCGAACCTCGGCTCGCGCGAGCCCGCCTCCCTGGAGGTGTGCACGCTGCTGCGCAAGCCCGAGGCGGCGAAGGTCGCGATCGACGTGAAGTGGATCGGCTTCGACATCCCGAACGAGTTCGTCGTGGGGTACGGCCTCGACTTCGCCGAGAAGTACCGCAACCTCCCGTTCGTGGGAACGCTGGCGCCGCACGTCTACGGCGGCTGACGTTCCGTAGCACCGCGTACGACGCCGGGGAACCCTCACCCGTTTCCCGCCGTTGAAGCATGCGAAGGCGGTATTGCCAGCAGTCCCAGGCATCTTCGGGTCACAATGCTGGGGTACCGTCCGAAGAACAGTCTTTATCAAACTCACTATGGCAGGAGGGACGGGGCGTCATCGCTCCGTATGGATGGACGTGAAGCGATACTTCCGTGGGCCAGTCATGTGGATCGTGCTGGCCGTCCTTGCCGTGGTCGTGTTGATGCAGGTCGTCGGCTCGTCCGGCGGCTACAAGACGGTGGACACCGGCCAGGTCGTCCAGGCGATCAACGACAACAAGGTCGAGTCAGCCAAGATCACCACTGGTGACGAGCAGATCATCAAGGCCGAGCTCAAGGACGGCCAGAAGGTCGAGGGCAGCAGCAAGATCCAGGCGAGCTACATCGGCGACCAGGGCGTCGACCTCGCCAAGTCCCTCCAGTCCAAGTACCAGACCAAGGACATCCCGGACGGTTACACCGTCTCGCCGTCGAAGCAGAACCCGTTCGTCGGCATCCTGCTCTCCCTGCTCCCCTTCGTCCTCATCGTCGTCGTCTTCCTGTTCCTGATGAATCAGATGCAGGGCGGCGGCTCCCGGGTCATGAACTTCGGGAAGTCCAAGGCGAAGCTCATCACCAAGGACACCCCGAAGACGACCTTCTCCGATGTGGCGGGGTCCGACGAGGCGGTCGAGGAGCTCCACGAGATCAAGGAGTTCCTGCAGGAGCCGGCGAAGTTCCAGGCCGTCGGCGCCAAGATCCCCAAGGGTGTGCTCCTCTACGGCCCGCCCGGTACGGGTAAGACGCTCCTCGCGCGCGCCGTCGCCGGTGAGGCCGGAGTCCCGTTCTACTCGATCTCCGGTTCCGACTTCGTCGAGATGTTCGTCGGTGTCGGTGCCTCCCGTGTGCGTGACCTCTTCGAGCAGGCCAAGGCGAACGCCCCGGCGATCGTCTTCGTCGACGAGATCGACGCCGTCGGCCGCCACCGCGGCGCCGGCATGGGCGGCGGTCACGACGAGCGCGAGCAGACGCTGAACCAGCTGCTCGTCGAGATGGACGGCTTCGACGTGAAGGGCGGCGTCATCCTGATCGCCGCCACGAACCGGCCCGACATCCTCGACCCGGCGCTGCTGCGCCCCGGCCGCTTCGACCGGCAGATCGCCGTCGACCGCCCGGACATGCAGGGCCGTCTGGAGATCCTAAAGGTCCACCAGAAGGGCAAGCCGGTCGCCCCGGACGTCGACCTCGGCGCGGTGGCCCGTCGTACGCCCGGTTTCACCGGCGCCGACCTGTCGAACGTGCTGAACGAAGCGGCGCTCCTGACGGCGCGCGGCGACAAGAAGCTGATCGACAACCACGCGCTGGACGAGGCGATCGACCGCGTCGTGGCGGGCCCGCAGAAGCGGACCAGGATCATGTCCGACAAGGAGAAGAAGATCACCGCGTACCACGAGGGCGGTCACGCCCTGGTCGCGGCGGCGTCTCCGAACTCGGACCCGGTCCACAAGATCACGATCCTGTCCCGCGGCCGGGCCCTCGGTTACACGATGGTCCTGCCCGAAGAGGACAAGTACTCGACCACGCGCAACGAAATGCTCGACCAGCTCGCGTACATGCTGGGCGGGCGCGCGGCCGAGGAGCTCGTCTTCCACGACCCGACGACGGGCGCGGCGAACGACATCGAGAAGGCCACCGCGACCGCCCGTGCCATGGTCACGCAGTACGGCATGACCGAGCGGCTCGGCGCGATCAAGTTCGGCGGTGACAACACCGAGCCGTTCCTGGGCCGCGAGATGGGTCACCCGCGCGACTACTCGGAAGAGGTCGCGGCGCTGGTCGACGAAGAGGTCAAGAAGCTCATCGAGACCGCGCACAACGAAGCGTGGGAGATCCTCGTCGAGAACCGCGACGTCCTCGACAACCTGGTTCTGCAGCTCCTCGAGAAGGAGACGCTCAACAAGGAGCAGATCGCCGAGGTCTTCGCAGGCATCGTCAAGCGCCCGGCCCGCCCGGCGTGGACCGGTTCCTCGCGGCGCACGCCCTCGACCCGCCCGCCGGTGCTCTCCCCCCGGGAGCTGTCGCTGACGAACGGTGCGAACGGCACCACCCCCGCGGTGACCGCGGGCACGGAGCAGCCCATCGAGGTGGCCCCGGAGGACCGCCCCGAGAGCTGACCCCGCCTGCCTCAGCAGGCCCGGAATGTATGCCGCGCCCCCCTGGTTCTAGCCTGGGGGGCGCGGCTTGTTTTGTACGCCCGCCGTAGGCACGCTCACACCCGCGCAGGCAGGCGCGGGTACGCACAGGAACGAGGCACAGATGACCGACCCCGTGACGCTCGACGGCGAGGGCTCGATCGGTGAGTTCGACGAGAAGCGGGCCGAGAACGCCGTGCGTGAGCTGCTGATCGCCGTGGGGGAGGACCCGGACCGCGAGGGCCTGCGGGAGACGCCGGGGCGCGTGGCGCGGGCGTACAGGGAGATATTCGCGGGGCTGTGGCAGCGGCCGGAGGACGTCCTGACGACGACGTTCGACCTCGGCCACGACGAGATGGTCCTGGTGAAGGACATCGAGGTCATGAGCTCCTGCGAACACCATCTGGTGCCGTTCGTCGGGGTCGCCCACGTCGGCTACATCCCGTCCACCGACGGCAAGATCACGGGCCTGTCGAAGCTGGCCAGGCTCGTGGATGTGTTCGCGCGCAGGCCGCAGGTGCAGGAGCGGCTGACGACGCAGATCGCCGACTCCCTGATGGAGATACTGGAGCCGCGCGGTGTGATCGTGGTCGTCGAGTGCGAGCACATGTGCATGACGATGCGCGGGGTGCGCAAGCCCGGCGCCAAGACGATCACCTCCGCGGTGCGCGGACAGCTGCGCGACCCCGCGACGCGCAATGAGGCGATGAGCCTGATCATCGCCCGCTGAGCCGCTCCCGTTCCGACCGGCCCCACAACTCCCCCTCCCCGGGCCAGGTGGGCCGGAGGGCGGTGCCGAGACGGGGCGGAGGGGGCCCTGGGGCGCGGTTACGCCGCCGCGGCCGTCCCGCCGTCCTCGTCGTCGTCCTCGGGGAGCTTGCAGACCCGCTCCATGAAGAAGGCGGCCACGATCACCGCGATGCCCATCAGGACCGAGAGCCCGGCATACACCGCCTGGTCGCGGCGGCCGGGGATGTCGAGGAACTCCAGCATGAACACGCCCACACCGCCGTACATCCCGGTGACGAGCGCCGCGACCAGGGCACTGGCCTGGCCGAAGACGACGGCGCGGGCGGCCATCATCGGTTCGACGCCCTTCGCGCCGGGGCGGCGCTCGCGCTGGGCGCGCAGCCGCGAGCGGAGCGAGAGCGCCGTCGCGAACAGGACGACGGCGATGACCGCGAGCACGATGGGCGCGGCCAGCGGGACGCGCGGCAGCGTGCCGAAGGAGTCCCACAGCCGGGCGCCCGACCAGGACAGCACTCCGGCCGCGAGGAAAAGGCCGGCCAGTGTCCTGATGCGCAGTTCCTTCACGGGTGACCCTTCATCGGCTTGCTTACCTCGACCGCCTTCTCCAACGACTACTCCGGCAGTCGGAGTTCCAGGTCGGCGCGGGGCGCGACACCTTCGCGGGTGACCTTCTCCAGGAGCTGTGCCACCGGACCGCGGCCGGCCAACTGGGCCTCGGGGTCGACGTCGTGCCAGGGGGCGAGGACGAAGGCACGCTCGTGCGCGCGCGGGTGGGGCAGCGTGAGCACCGGGTCGTCGGAGACGACGTCGGCGTACGCCACGATGTCCACGTCGATCGTGCGCGGGCCCCAGCGCTCGTCGCGGACGCGGTGGAAGGCCTCCTCGACCGCGTGCGCGCGCTCCAGGAGCGAGGCGGGCGGCAGGGTCGTCTTCACCACGACGACCGCGTTGAAGTACGAGGGCTGGCTGCCGGGATCGACGCCCCACGGCTCGGTCTCGTACACCGGAGAGACCGCCTTGACCCGCAGGCCGGGCGTGTCCTCCAGGGCGTCGATGGCGCCCTGCAGCGTCTCCAGGCGGTTGCCGAGATTGCTGCCGAGGGAGATCACGGCGCGCTTGGGGTTGGAGAGGGTGGTGTCCGCCGCGTCCACCTGTTCGACGACGGAGGTGGGCACCGGCTGGACGGTCGGGTCGCTCTGACCCGCTTTGAAGGGCGCAGTCATACTCGGCTCCGGGTGATGGTGACGGTCACGTCGTCGAACGGCACGGTGATCGGGGCGTCCGGCTTGTGCACGCACACCTCGACCTCCAGGACTCCGTCGTGCTTGAGACACGCCTGCGCGATGCGCTCGGCCAGCGTCTCGATGAGGTCGACGGGTTCGCCCTCGACGACGGCGACGACCTCTTCGGCCACGATCCCGTAGTGCACGGTCTTCGCCAGGTCGTCGTCGGCCGCGGCCGCGCGCGTGTCCAGACCAAGCACCAGGTCCACGATGAAGGTCTGGCCCTCTTCGCGCTCCCGCGGATAGACACCGTGGTGCCCGCGGGCCTTGAGGCCGCGCAGCGCGACACGATCCACGCGAATCACTCCTGCAATCGTCGGTATCGGCAGGCCTGTACCGAGTGCGGTCGGCACACCAGCCTCGATCGAATCTACCTGCGAGCACCGACAGTGCTCGCCCGCGGGGCCCGCGGAGGGCCACGGCGGAGGCCGGTCGAGCCGCGTTCCGGCCGCGGCTCATGGCCGGTGGCCGCCCGTACCCGACGGCCTGTGATCCCAGCCACTCCCAGCGTCTACCCACTCAGGAGGGGGTCTCGTCGTCCTCCTCGCCGTCAGTTTCGGCCAGCACGGGCGACGCGTGGTGGGACCAGAGTTTCCAGCCGTCGGGTGTGCGCCGGAACACATTGGTGGCGACCACGAGCTGGCCCACGAGCGGGCCGAGTTCACCGCCGCCCTCCGGGGGCGGTCCGCCGCTGAGGATGTTCTCGGTGCACGTCACCAGGGCGGTGTCGCCGGTCACGCCGACCTTCAGATCGGTGAGGAAGAACTGGATGTACTCCGTGTTCGCCATGATCAGCGCGTACGACCTGAGGACCTCGCCGCGGCCTCTGAGGACGGGCCAGCCGGGGTGGACGCAGGAGACGGTGTCCCCGGCCGTCGTCTCGGCCTCGCCGCCCTCTGTGGTGTCGTCGAGGACGTTGTCGGCGTCGGTCTCGGTGGTGGTGACCGTTCCGTCGGTGTCCGTGTCGGAGTCCAGCCACAGGTCGGACACCGCGTCGAAGTCGCCGCGCTCCAGCGCTTCGTAAAAGGCGGTGTTGGCCAGCTCGACCTGCTCGATGTCGGTCCGTGCCGCGGTCACCGGTGGCCGCCCGCCGCGCCCGTCACGGCCCGGGCGACCCGGACCGCGTCGGCCGTGGCCCGCACCTCGTGCACGCGGACCGCCCAGGCGCCCTGGTGGGCGGCTATGGCGGAGACCGCGGCGGTGGCGGCGTCGCGCTCGCGGGCGGGCGGCGGGGCGCCCTCGGGGCCGGCGAGGACGCGGCCGAGGAACCGCTTGCGGGAGGCGGCGACGAGGATCGGGTGGCCGAGCTCGGTGAGCCGCTCGAAGCGGCCGAGGAGGGCCAGGTCGTGTTCGGCGTCCTTGGAGAAGCCGAGGCCCGGGTCGATGACGATGCGCTCGGGGGCGATGCCGCCCTCGATGGCGGCCGCCACGCGTGCGTGCAGCTCGGTGACGACTTCGGAGACCACGTCCTCGTAATGCGGCCTGGCGTGGATGTCGGTGAGGAAGCCGCGCCAGTGCATGACGACGAAGGGAGCGTCCGCGGCGGCGACCGCCGGGACCATGCGGGGATCGGCGAGGCCGCCGCTGACGTCGTTCACGAGGACGGCGCCCGCGGCCAGTGCCTGCTCGGCGACGGTGGCGCGCATGGTGTCCACGGAGACCGTGACGCCTTCGGCGGCCAGGCCGCGCACCACGGGGACGACGCGCTTGAGCTCCTCGTCCTCGTCCACGCGGGAGGCGCCGGGGCGGGTGGACTCGCCGCCGACGTCGACGAGGTCGGCGCCCTGCGCGACCAGGTCGATGCCGTGCTTGACGGCGGCCGTCGTGTCGAACCAGCGACCGCCGTCGGAGAACGAGTCCGGCGTCACGTTCACCACGCCCATGACCGCACAGCGGTCCCACTCCGGCAGCCCCTGGACCGATCCCCGCCCGCGCAACGTACTCATGCCTCCAGCCTAGGCCCGTGGGGACGGGTGCTACGCCGCCTGGACCTCGCGTTCCGCCGCCTGGTGCGGGCAGGGGCGGCGCTGCGGGGTGCCCCTGCGCAGGAACCGGGGGAGGGCGAGGGTCACGAAGCCCTCGGCCTGCATGGCGGCGAAGCCGATGCGGGGCAGGTCCTTGCTGGAGCGGTAGACGACGAAGCGGGGCTCCCAGCGGGGGCGGAACTTCGCGTTGAACTTGTACAGGGACTCGATCTGGAACCAGCGGGAGAGGAAGACCAGCAGGCCGCGCCAGGCGCGCAGGACGGGGCCCGCGCCGATCTTCTCGCCGCGGGCGAGGGCCGCGCGGAACATCGCGAAGTTGAGCGAGACTCGAGCGATGCCGAGTTTCGGGGCGGCCTGCAGGGCGGCGACGATGAGCAGCTCGTTCATGCCGGGGTCGGCGGAGCGGTCGCGGCGCATGAGGTCGAGGGAGACGCCGTCCTTGCCCCACGGCACGAAGTGGAGGACGGCCTTCAGGTCGCCGTAGGAGCCGGGCTCCTCGTCCGCCTTGTGCGCGGTGGCGATCAGACAGTCGCCGTCGTTCGGGTCGCCGATGCGGCCGAGCGCCATGGAGAAGCCGCGCTCGGTGTCGGTGCCGCGCCAGTCGTCGGCGGCGCGCTGGATCTTGGCGAGCTCCTGCGCGCCGAGGTCACGGATGCGCCGTACGCGCGTCTCGTAGCCATTGCGCTCGATCCGCTTGACCATCTGGCGTACGTTGCGCATCGCACGCCCGGAGAGGGAGAAATCCACGACGTCCACCACCGCCTCGTCGCCCAGTTCCAGGGCGTCAAGGCCGGTCTCGCGGGTCCAGACCTCGCCGCCGGTCTCGGAGCAGCCCATGACGGCGGGCGTCCAGGAGTGGGCCTTCGCCTCGTCCATGAAGCGCTCGATCGCGCCGGGCCAGGCCTCGACGTCACCGATGGGGTCGCCGCTCGCGAGCATCACTCCGGAGACGACGCGGTAGGTGACGGCGGCCTTGCCGCTGGGGGAGAAGACGACGGCCTTGTCGCGGCGGAGCGCGAAGTGGCCGAGCGAGTCGCGGCCGCCGTGCTTGTCGAGCAGCGCGCGCAGCTTCGTCTCGTCGTCCTCGGTGAGGCGCGCGATCGGGTGCTCGGGGCGGAAGGCCAGGTAGATGGTGGTGAGGGCGGTCAGCATGCCGAGGGCGCCGAGGGAGAAACCGACCGTCCAGGACGTGCGTCCGTAGTAGTCGACGGGTCCTTCGAAGCCGAAGAGGCCGTAGAGGACGTGCTCCAGGCGGTCCGTGATGCTCGGGTCCCCGACGACCTTCCCGGGGTGGATGCTGACGATCACCAGGCCCAGAGCGATCGAACCGGCACCGAGGAGGACGAAGTTGGCCAGCGCCCGCCAGCGGCTGCGCGGATCGGGCAGCGCCGTGAACTCACTCCGATGGCGCAACAGGAGCGCGAGAAGCGCGAGCGAGATCACCACGCCGATGACCGAGTGCCGGTATCCGAACTGCGCCACGGCGCCCACGGGCAGCAGCACCGTGGCGGCCCGCCACGCCCGGCGCTTGTGGCGCCGCAGGCCGTGCGCGAGCAGGAGCAGCAGGATGCCGGAGCTGAGCGCCATTGCGGCGGCGAACGGGCCGAGCGCGCCGGGCAGCACCTCGGCGATGGCGTGCATGCGGCTGTGCCGGAAGCGAGGGAAGACACCGGCCGCGACATTCAGCAGGCCGACGAGCGTGCATGCTCTGGCGACGAGGGTCGGCACCGCCTCGGGCCGTGGGCCGCGCAGTATCCGGCGCAGTCGACCGTCGCGGTGGCGGCCCTCACTGTCCGGAACCCCGCCCGACTTTTCCCCATCTATCCTGACAGACATCGCATCCCGTAGTTCTGCGAGAGACCTTGATTCCGGCGCCAGAACGGCATCCGGCAACATTGCGTTCTCTAGGACGGTCCTTCTGGGACACGGGTTCATTCCCGACCGGAAACCGCTGGAAAAGCTCTGGCAAGGACCCCGGTAAGCGCCGGCAAGGTCCGGGCCGGGCCCGGTCAAGCCGCGGCACGTGCCCGGCACAGGTAGAAAGCGCAGGCAGGAACACCCCATGGGTCTCACGAGCAACAAGGTCCTCGCCCTTGCGGTCTTGCTGGCGGTGCTGCTCTTCGTCGGCACGATCTGGCTCTGGCCGCGGCTCGCCCGCCGCAGCTGGAAGGCGATCACCGGCCGCGTCGGGCTGCTCATCGCCACCCAGGTCGCCATATTCGCCTCGGTGGGCCTGTCGGCCAACCAGGCCTTCGGCTTCTACGCCACGTGGGCCGACCTCTTCGGCCAGGAGACGGCCCCCGGAGTGGTGGTCGACCACGATCCGGCCAAAGGAACAGGGCCCGTCAAGGTCGTCGACACCCAGACCGTGAACGTGCCGGGCGGCAGCCGGCCCGCCACCGGGGGCCAGATCCAGAAGGTCGAGATCAGCGGCAAGAGGTCCGACATCGCCAGCCCGGCCTACGTCTACCTGCCGCCCGAGTACTTCCAGCCGCAGTACAAGAACCGGAAGTTCCCCGCGGCCGTGGTGCTCACCGGCTACCCGGGCACCGCGCAGGCGCTGATCAAGGGGCTGCACTACCCGCAGACCGCCCACAAGCAGGCCGCCGACGGCAAGATGCAGCCGATGATCTTGGTCATGATGCGGCCCACGGTGGCACCGCCGCGCGACACGGAGTGCGTGGACATCCCCGGCGGCCCGCAGACCGAGACGTTCTTCGCCAAGGACCTGCCCGGAGCTGTGGCGGATCACTACAGGGTGGGTGTCAAGCCCCAGAACTGGGGCGCCATCGGCGACTCCACGGGCGGCTACTGCGCCCTGAAGCTCGCCATGCACCACCCCGAGGCGTACGCCGCGGGCGCGGGCCTGTCCGCGTACTACAAGGCACCCCTCGACGTCACCACCGGCGACCTCTTCCACGGCGACAAGGACCTGCAGCGGCGCGCCGACCTGCTCTGGTACCTCGACCACAAGCCGGCGCCCAAGACGTCCCTGCTGGTGACCAGCAGCAAGAAGGGCGAGGACAACTACGGCGACACCCAGAAGTTTATCGACAAGGTGAAGCCGCCCACACGCGTCTCGTCGATCACGCTGGACAGCGGCGGGCACAACTTCAACACCTGGCGCAGGGAGATCCCCGCCGCCCTGAAGTGGATGGGCGGGCGCCTCAGCGAGGACTGAGGCTCAGTCCGTGCCGAAGGTGCCGACCGTGCCGATCGCCGTCACCGTCTCCAGGTCGACCTCGGCGCGCGCGATGGCGCGCGCCTCCGCCGCCGTGGAGCGGCGCAGGGCCTCGTGCAGCCGGGCCGGGGTGAGCACGCCGAGGAAGCGGCCCTCGCTGTCCTTGTCGATGACCGCGATCCACCCCGCGTCGTGCTGCAGCATCGTCGCGAACGCCTGCTTCAGGCTCGCGCCCACCGGCAGCCACGCCTCCATGCGGCGGGCGTGCGCGCGGACCGTGCCGCTGCCCACGCGCGCGTGCTCGGCGGAGATCCAGCCGTGCAGGTTGTTGTCGCCGTCCAGGACGACGGCCCAGCGGGCGTCGAGCTCCTTGGGCAGCGGGTCGTCGAGGTGCACCACGGGGGGCTGTTCCAGGTCGCCCTCCTCGATCGGCGTCACGGAGAGCCGCTTCAGGCCGCGGTCCGCGCCGACGAAGTCGGCCACGTAGTCGTTCGCGGGGGCGCCGAGGACCGTCGAGGGGGTGTCGAACTGCTCGATGCGGCCCTCTCCGTAGACGGCGATCCGGTCGCCGAGACGGACCGCCTCCTCGATGTCGTGCGTGACGAAGAGCACGGTCTTGCGCACGGCCTGCTGGAGGCGGAGGAACTCGTTCTGCAGGTGCTCGCGCACCACCGGGTCGACCGCTCCGAAGGGCTCGTCCATCAGGAGCACCGGCGGGTCGGCCGCCAGGGCGCGGGCCACGCCGACGCGTTGGCGCTGTCCTCCGGAGAGCTGCTCGGGATAGCGGTCGCCGAAGACGGCGGGGTCGAGGCCGACCAGGTCGAGGAGTTCGGCCGCGCGCTCGCGGGCCTTGCCCCGCTTGACGCCGAGGAGGTGCGGCACGGTCGCCGTGTTGTCGAGGACTGTCTTGTGCGGGAAGAGGCCGACCTGCTGGATCACATAGCCGATACGGCGCCGCAGTTGGACCGGATCGATCGCGGATATGTCGTCGCCGTCGACGCATATCCGGCCCGCGCTCGGCTCGATGAGCCGGTTCACCATTTTCATCGTCGTCGTCTTGCCGCAGCCCGAGGGGCCGACGAGCGTGACCAGTTCACCCTCGGCGACCTCGAAGGACAGATCGTCGACGGCCGTGGTGCCGTCCGCATAGCGCTTGGTGACGTGCTCGAACCGGATCATGGTTCCCCATTGTGGAGGGCGGTGGCGGGCTTTGCGTAAAGGCGGTGTTGCGGCCGTACGACGAGTCTCTGCGATTGTCGGTGCCGCGCGTTAGGGTCGCCAGACACGGGGGGGGACGTGCGTACGGCATACGTCCGGGGATTCGGGGGAGGTGGGGCGCGTGGCCGAGAAGAACTGTCTGGTGACGAACGACTGGGTCTGCGGAGAATATCTCCGCACCCGCAGCCAGGAGTTGACCGATGCGACCCTGCAGCACGTGGGGATCACGGTCGTCTCCGTGGTGATCGGAGTCGCGGTGGCCCTGCCGCTCGCCCTGCTCGCGCGGCGCTGGCGTTTCCTCGCGGGACCGATCCTCGGCGTGACGACCGTGCTCTACTCCATCCCCTCGCTGGCGATGTTCTCGCTGCTCCTGCCCCTCTTCGGGCTCTCGGCCTCACTGGTCGTCACCGGCCTCGTGCTGTACAGCCTCACGGTCCTCGTGCGGAACATCCTGGCCGGTCTCCAGGCCGTCCCCGACGAGGCGCGGGACGCCGCCAGGGGGATGGGGTACGGCCCGGCGAGGCTGCTGTGGGAGGTGGAGCTGCCGCTCGCGCTGCCCGCCCTGCTTGCCGGCGTCCGCATCACCACGGTCTCCACGGTCGCGCTGACCACCGTCGGCGCCATCGTGGACTACGGCGGCCTCGGCACCCTCATCCTCGACGGCCTCGACACGACCTTCAAGGCCCAGGTGCTCACGGCGTCGGTGCTCTGCGTGCTCCTCGCCGTGACCGCCGACCTGCTGCTGCTCGGGCTCCAGCGGTGGCTGACGCCGTGGACGCGGGCCCATCGGATACGGACGAGCCGCGCCGCGCGGAAGGCGGACCCGGCCAAGGTGGCTGAGCCTGTATGAACGCGATATCCGGGGCGTACGACTGGCTGACCACGGGCGCCAACTGGCAGGGCGAGAAGGGGGTGTGGCACCGGCTCGCCGAGCACCTGTACTTCAGCGGTGTCTGCCTCGCCGTCGCCTGCGTCATCGCGCTGCCCCTCGCGCTGTACCTCGGCCACATCGGCAAGGGCGGCGCCCTCGCGGTCAACATCTCCAACGTCGGCCGTGCGGTGCCCACCCTGGCCCTGCTGATCCTGCTCACGCTCACCCCGCTCGGTGAGCACGGCGACGCGCCGACGCTGATCGCGCTCGTGCTCTTCGCCGTACCGCCCCTGCTGACCAACGCGTATCTGGGGATGCGCGAGGTGGACCGGTCGGTGGTGGAGGCCGCGCGCGGGATGGGGATGAGCGGCGGCCAGCTGTTCGCGCGGGTCGAGCTGCCGCTCGCGTATCCGCTGATCATGACCGGCGTCCGGTCGGCCGGTGTCCAGGTGGTCGCGACGGCCACGCTCGCCGCGATGGCGGGCGAGGGGGGCCTCGGCCGGATCATCACGGCCGGGTTCAACCTGCAGAACACGCCGCAAGTGGTGGCGGGCGCCGTCCTGGTGGCGCTGCTCGCGCTGCTCGTGGAGGGGGTCCTGGTCGTCGCCGGACGTCTCTTCGACCCGATGCGGCGATAGCTCAGTGCGGCGATAGCTCAGTGCGGCGAAAGCCCGGTACAGCGAGTTCTGATTCTTTCTTCCTTTCGAAATGGTGGTTCACCGATGAACAGCAACACGCGTCGTGCGCGACGGATGGCAGGGGCGGTCGCGACCGTCGTGGCGCTGACCGCGGGTCTCGCCGCGTGCGGCGGGGACGACCTGGAGTCGAAGGGCGGCGGGGCGGACAAGGCGGGCGACGGCAAGAAGGGCTCGCTCGTCGTGGGCTCCGCGCGGTTCACCGAGCAGAAGGTGCTCGCCGAGCTCTATGTGGGCGTCTTGGCGGATGCCGGTTATGACGCGCAGGTCAAGACCGTGCAGAACCGCGAGATCTACAAGCCCGAACTGAAGAAGGGCTCGATCGACGTCGCGCCCGAATACGCGGCGACGCTCGCGGAATTCCTCAACCGCGAGAAGAACGGCCCGAAGGCGAAGCCCGTCGCCTCCAGCGATGTGGACGCCACGGTGAGCGCTCTGGAGAAGCTCGCGGAGCCGCAGGGTCTGAAGGTGCTCCCGGCGGGTAAGGCGGTCGACCAGAACGCGTTCGCGGTCTCCAGGGAATACGCCGAGAAGCACAAGCTCAAGACGCTCTCGGACCTCGGCAGGTCGGGCGAGAAGGTCAAGATCGCGGCGGGCGACGAATGCGAGACCCGCCCCTTCTGCGCGCCGGGCCTGAAGTCGAAGTACGGCATCGACGTCGCCGGAATCGACCCCAAGGGCGTCGGCAACACGCAGTCCAAGCAGGCCGTCAAGAACGGCACGGACCAGATGCTGCTGACCACGACGACCGACGCGACGCTGAAGAACTACGACCTCGTGGTCCTCGAGGACGACAAGAAGCTGCAGAACGCGGACAACATCGTTCCGGTGGTGAACGAGAAGGAGGCCGGTGGCAAGGAGATAGCCGCCGCGCTCGGGAAGCTGACCAAGACACTCACCACGGAAGACCTCATGGAACTCAACCGGAAGGTCGACGAGGAGCGGCAGAAGGAAGCGGATGTCGCGCACGAGTATCTGAAGTCGAAGGGCCTGATCTGAAGTTGATCAAGAAAAGTTCCGGGAAGTTCCGTGATCGCAGCGGAAGTTGAGCGCTGAAGTAAAGCGGATGAGGGGTGGGGAGTTGTGGCGAGTTCTGGTTGTGATGCCTGCTTTTTGCCGGGCGGGGCACCAGACTTCGCCTACGCGCGGTAAGTTTCTGGCCATGCCACGTGGACGTCACCGCCATTCCCCACCCCTGCACAGGCTGCTTCCTCCCTCGACGGTCGCAGGCGTCTCTGTTCTCAGCGCCGGCGGCGCCTGGATGTTCGCGGAACCGATCGTGCTCCGCGGACTCGTCGCGGCCGCGGCGGCCGCCGCCGTCGTCGGCTCGGTCGTCATGCGCCGCTGGGACCAGGCGGCCGGCAAACGCGTCGCCGAACTCGGCCGGGCCCGCGCGAGCGACGAGTGGCGCTACGAGGAACGGATAGCCGAGGCCGAGGGCGACCTCGAGGAGTCCCGCGAACTGCGGGGCAAGCTGGAGACGAAGCTGCGCGCCAAGCGCGCCGAGCTGGCGGCGCTGCGCAACGAGCACGCGGCGCTCCTGCGGCGGTACGCCACCGCCGAGACGGAGCGGGCCAGCGCCCTGGAGGGGCGTCGGCTGCTCGCCATCGAGGCGTCGTCCCCGGCGCCCGCGCTGCCGGCGGCCGGTACGGGTTCTGGCGCGGGTTCCGGCGCGGAGGACCTGGTGCCCGCGGTGCGGGCCGGGGCGCCGGTGCCCGGGGCGCGTACGGAGGCTTCACCTGGTGCAGAGGCTTCACCTCGTACGGAGGCTCCGGCTCGTACGGAGACCAGTTCTGGCTCTGGCTCTGGCTCTGATTCTGACTCAGGCTCAGGCTCTGGTGCGAGTGGCGAGGCGGCGAGGAGTGCCGCCCGGCCGGGTGCGAGTCCCACCCCCTCCCTGTTCCTGCGGGCCAACGTGGCGCTCGACCGTATGGCACCGGGACCGGCGTCCGGGGACGAAGCGGAGGACGATTCGCAGGGGAAGCCCGGGGCGGCCGACGGATACGGCGGGCACGAGCGCGCGGTCGCCGTCGCGCCGCCCGTGCAGGCGCGGCGCCAGGCGCCCCAGGGCGGGTTCGACTTCTTCGGCACGAAGAACGTGGCGCCCGCGGCGCTGGAGTCCGTGCAGAACGAGGACCTCGCCGACGTCGTGGGTGAGGAGGCCCTCGCGGTCCACAAGGCGGAGGCCGAGGGCGCGTTCAAGAACGCGCCCGAGGACGACGCGGCGCGGGGTGTCGGCCAGGTCATCGACCTGACGGCCCACGACGAGACGGAACAGATCGACGTGGCGGGACTGAGGACGGCCCTGCGGGCGTGAGCGTCGCGCCCCTGTAGGGGCGCGGGGAACTGCGCGCCCAGCCGCGCCGTGCCCGCAGCCGCCCCGCGAGGCGCCCCGGCAGGACACTGGGCGAAGCGCCCGGCGCCCGGCAGCAGGCCCTCAGGCCATCCAGCGGTCCGGACGCGCCGTTCTGCGGCCCGTCCGGGACCGGTCCGCCTGGGCCTGGAGAAGCGCGGCCGCCTCGGCCGCGGGCCGCAGACGGGCCGTCACGGTCTTGTTGGCGCCCGTGTCCACCCGTACGTCGGCCACGCCCTTGAACCGCTCCCACGGCCCCTGGGAGAGCCGCACGCTCTGCACCTTGGCGTGCGGCACGAGCGAGAGGCGGCGCTTGAGCAGGCCGTGGCGCGCCGCGAAGACCTCACCGGTGACCGCCAGGCCGTACCCCTTCCACCAGAGCGGCACGCACCACGCCGCGCGCGCGGGCGGCGGATCGAGGTCGGCCGCCACCGGCACCCGTACGCCCGGCAGGACCCGGCCGATCACCGCCTCGGCGTGTTCCCGCGGCGCGACCGGCACCAGGACGCCGTTGGCCGAGCCCGCCACGTCCAGCTCGACCCGCACCCAGCCGCGCCGCCGCCACAGCAGCGGCTGCACGATGTGCACGGTCTGCACGCGGCCCGGCGGCACCGTCTCGTGGGCCTTGTCGAGCAGTCCGTGGTCGATGCGGATGCCGTCCGGGGACTCGCCCACCGTCCAGTCGTACTCCTTGATGAAACGGCCGCCGCTGCTCGCGAACGCGCCGCCCAGCATGGGCAGGGCCGTCGCGAGGACGGTCCAGGCGTTGTGCGTGGCGATCCAGAGGAACGCGGGCACCACGACCGCCGCGAGGAGCAGCGCCCAGGGCCCGCCGGTCAGCAGCAGCGATACGGCGAGCATGCGCGGCTGGACGTGCAGCAGGCCCCGCACGGGCGCCTCGCCCACTTCGCGTGCCTCCTCGGGGGCGAAACCGGCCGCCCGCGCGAGGAGTTCGGCCCGCAGTCCGGCCGCTTCCCGTTCGCCGAGGTAGGCCAGCTCGTCCTTCTTCTCCGCGCCGACAACGTCCAGCTTGAGCTTGGCGACGCCCGCGAGACGGGCGAGCAGCGGCCGCGTCACGTCGACTGCCTGGAGGCGGTCGAGACGGATGTGGGCCGTGCGCCGGAAGAACAGCCCGGTGCGGATGCGCAGTTCGGTGTCGGTGACCGAGAAGTGCGTGAACCACCAGCTCAGGAAGCCGTACAGGGCGCCGCCGATGACGACGGCGGCGCTGCCCAGGAGCAGGGTGGTGGCGGTCAGTTCGGAGAGGCGCTGCTGGGTGCCGTTCGGGTCGTGGACCGCCCAGCCCACCAGGACCGCGAAGGGGGCCCACGCGCGGCGCAGCGGTGTGACGGGGTGCAGCCGCCGCTCGGGCGACGCGCCGTCCGCCGTCACAGGCCCGTCTCCGTCGCGGGCTTCCCGTACGTCGCTCACAACCCCGCCGATCGGGCTTCGCCGAGCTCGGTCAGGCGGTCGCGCAGCCGCTCGGCCTCCTCGGGGAGCAGCCCGGGCAGGCGCGCGTCGGTGGCCGCGGCGGCGGTGTGCAGCTGGACGCTCGCGAGTCCGAAGCGCCGCTCCACCGGCCCCGACGTCACCTCGACGAGCTGCATGCGGCCGTACGGCACGACGGTCTCCTCGCGCCAGAGCACGCCCCGGCTGATGAGCAGGTCGTCGGCGCGCTCCGCGTACCGCCACGAGCGCCAGTTCCGCCCGAGGAGCGGCCAGCCCCAGGCCACGACGGCGAGCGGCAGCAGCGCGAAGGCGGCCCAGGCGGGCCCCGCGAGCAGGCCGAGCAGCACGCCGACGGCCACCGCGAGCGGCACCAGCCAGACCACCAGGAGGAGCCGTCGCACCTTCAGCAGCCCGCGCGGCAGCCCGGTCCACACCGGCTCCGTGTGCGCGCCCGCCGGTCCCGCGGTCCCCGCCGTCCCCGTTTCCATGGCTCAAGCGTACGTACGCGGTGTGACAGACGGATACGGCGGAACGGGCGGCCACGGACGGCGGGGCGTGCGAGAGACTGTGGCCATGAGTCCCACGACGGAGACCACCACGGAGACCACGCTCGGCATCGGCGGAGCGGCCGAGAGCACCGACATGGTGCTGAACATCGGCCCCCAGCACCCGTCCACGCACGGTGTGCTCCGCCTCCGCCTGGTCCTGGACGGCGAGCGCATCCAGCACGCGGAGCCGGTCATCGGCTACATGCACCGCGGTGCGGAGAAGCTCTTCGAGGCCCGGGACTACCGGCAGATCGTGATGCTGGCCAACCGGCACGACTGGCTGTCGGCGTTCTCGAACGAGCTGGGCGTCGTCCTGGGTGTGGAGCGGATGCTCGGCATGGAGGTCCCCGAGCGGGCCGTCTGGATGCGCACGCTGCTCGCCGAGCTGAACCGGGTCCTCAACCACCTGATGTTCCTCGGTTCGTACCCGCTCGAACTGGGCGGCATCACCCCGGTGTTCTACGCGTTCCGCGAGCGCGAGGAGCTCCAGAACGTGATGGAGGAGATCTCCGGCGGCCGCATGCACTACATGTTCAACCGCGTGGGCGGCCTCAAGGAGGACCTGCCTTCCGGATGGGCCACCCGCGCGCGTGCGGCGGTCGCGTCGGTGCGCTCGCGCATGGACGTGTACGACCGGCTCGTGCTCGGCAACGAGATCTTCCGGGGCCGCACGCGCGGCGTGGGCGTCCTCTCGCCCGAGGCGGTGCATGCCTACGGAGTGAGCGGTCCCATCGCCCGCGCCTCCGGAATCGACTTCGACCTGCGCCGTGACGAGCCGTACCTCGCGTACGGCGAGCTCCAGGACACCCTCAAGGTCGTCACACGTCAGGAGGGCGACTGTCTGGCCCGTTTCGAGTGCCTCCTGGAGCAGACCCATGTCGCCCTCGACCTCGCGGACGCCTGTCTGGACCGGCTCGCCGATCTCCCGCAGGGCCCGATCAACCAGCGCCTCCCGAAGGTACTCAAGGCCCCCGAGGGCCACACGTACGCGTGGACCGAGAACCCGCTCGGCATCAACGGCTACTACCTCGTCAGCAAGGGCGAGAAGACCCCGTACCGCCTGAAGCTGCGCTCGGCCTCGTACAACAACATCCAGGCGCTGGCCGAGCTGCTTCCGGGGCAGCTGGTGGCGGACATGGTGGCGATCCTCGGGTCACTCTTCTTCGTGGTCGGGGACATCGACAAGTAGGGCCTCACGCGGACAGCAGTGCCTCCAGGCGTACGCCGACCGGCTGCAGCAGCCATCCGAAGTCGCCGAGGCCGCCGTCGGCGGTGAGCTCCGCGGCCTCGCCCGCGCGGGAGAGGGCCCGCACGTAAGCCGCCGGGTCGCTGGAGGCGAGCGTGAGCGGCGGCCGTCCGCCGCTCACACCGAGGCCGCCGAGCGCCGCCCGCTGGGTGAGCAGCGCGGCCCCCTGCAGGGCGCAGGCGTCCAGCGCCACATGGGCCGTGATGTCGTGCTCGCCATCGGGCACGGGTGCCGTCTCACGGCCCTCCCTGAAGCCCGTCAGCGTCCCGAACGGCGGGCGGGCGTCCCGGACGTGGGCGTAGTCGACCGCGACCGCCAGACCGCGCCTCAGGGCCGCCACGGCCGCCGCCCACACCTCGTCCCGGGGGCGCCCGATCTCCGCGCGCAGCCCCGGCTCGGCCGCCAGCGGCCACCAGCGCGCCAGCCAGTCGGCGTCCGCCCCCTCGACGGGGCCGCCCGGCGTCTCGGTCCCGTCGTCGTGCACGAGCACCCGGCGGGGCGTTCCGTCGGCGGCCACTTCGGCGACGTCCACGGGGACGTTGTCCAGCCACTCGTTGGCGAAGAGCAGGCCCGTGACGCCGGCCGGCGGTGTGCTCCGCCACTCGATGCGCGGGTCGAGGTCCGCGGGGCGCTCCGCGCGTTCCACCGCGTACGCACGCACGCGTGCCGCCACATCGGAGGGGAGCGCGGCCAGGACGCCCTCGGTCAGCTCGCCGCGGCCCGCGCCCATGTCCACGAAGGCCACCTCGTCCGGGTGACCGAGCGCCTCGTCCAGGCGGGCCAGCAGACGGGCCACGGCGGCCGCGTAGAGGGGCGAGGCGTGCACGGAGGTGCGGAAGTGTCCGGCGGGTCCTTCCGGTCGGCGGTAGAAGCCCCGGGGGCCGTACAGGGCGGCCTCCGTCGCCTCGCGCCAGCCGCGCGGAGCGCCGGGACGCGCCTCACTGTCGTCGTTCGTCACAGACCGCAGGCTAAGGGGCCTCCACCTTGGGGAGTACATGTGCTCGACAGGGATCGGACCTCCGGTTGACCCGGGGGCGCCGCGGGGCTGCCTACGCTGGGTTACGTGCAGCGCCTCTATGACTTCCTCCGCAGACACCCGACATGGGTCGACGGCTTCTGGGCCTTCGTCCTCCTCGGGATCTCCGGGATCGGTCTGGTGGCCACGGCCGAGGGAGACGGCCGCGACCCGGGCGTCGTGGCCGTCCCCGTCGCCGTGGGCCTCTCCCTGGTGGTGGCGCTGCGCCGGCGGGCGCCCGAGAAGATGCTGGTGTTCGCCGGCGTCATCGGCTTCGTGCAGCTCGTCTTCGACGTGCGGACGATGCCGGCGAACTTCGCGATGCTGGTGATCATCTACACGGCGGCGGCCGTCGGGGCGAAGTGGGCCTCGCGGTTCGCGCTGGTGGGCGGCCTGTGCGCGGCTCCGCTCTCGACGATGCGCTGGCCAATGGAGAACACGGACGCCTTCCACAACGTGCTCTACGCGACCTTCCAGATGGTCCCGTTCGTGCTCGCCTGGGTCCTCGGCGACTCCATCCGCACCCGCCGCGCCTACCTCGCCCAGCTGGAGGAACGCGCCGACCGCCTGGAGAGGGAGCGCGAGGCGCAGTCGAAGGTCGCGGTGGCGGCCGAGCGGGCCCGTATCGCCCGCGAGCTGCACGACGTCGTCGCGCACAACGTCTCGGTGATGGTGGTCCAGGCCGACGGCGCCGCGTACGTCCTTGACGCGGCGCCCGACCAGGCGAGGAAGGCCCTGGAGACCATCTCGGGCACCGGCCGGCAGGCGCTGGCCGAGATGCGCAGGCTGCTCGGCGTGCTGCGCACCGGTGAGCCCGAGGAGAGCGGCGAGTACGTGCCGCAGCCCGACGTCGAGCAGCTCGACGAGCTCATCGAGCAGGTGCGCACGGCGGGCCTGCCCGTCGACTACAAGGTGGAGGGCACCCCACGCCCGCTGCCCAGCGGCGTGGAGCTCACCGCGTACCGCATCGTGCAGGAGGCGCTCACCAACACCCGCAAGCACGGCGGGGAGAACGCCGGGGCAAGCGTGCGCCTGGTCTACTTCGACGACGGCCTCGGGCTGCTCGTCGAGGACGACGGCAAGGGCGCCCCGCACGAGCTGTACGAGGACGGCGGGGCCGACGGCAGCGGGCACGGTCTGATCGGCATGCGGGAGCGTGTCGGCATGGTCGGCGGCACGCTGGACGCGGGACCCCGCCCCGGGGGCGGCTTCCGCATCAGTGCGCTGCTGCCGCTCAAGCCTGCACACTGACACCCTCACCTGCACACTGGCACCCTCACCGAACTTCCCCGAAGGGACTCCTTGATGTCGATCCGCGTGATGCTCGTCGACGACCAGGTGCTGCTGCGCACCGGGTTCCGGATGGTGCTCGCCGCCCAGCCGGACATGGACGTCGTCGCGGAGGCGGGCGACGGCGTCGAGGCCCTGGAGGTGCTGCGCGCGACCGAGGTCGACGTGGTGCTGATGGATGTGCGCATGCCGAAGCTGGACGGCGTGGAGGCGACCCGGCGCATCTGCCAGGACCCGAACCCGCCGAAGGTGCTGATCCTGACCACCTTCGACCTCGACGAGTACGCCTTCTCGGGGCTGAAGGCCGGTGCGTCCGGCTTCATGCTCAAGGACGTGCCGCCGGGGGAGCTGCTGGCCGCGATCCGCTCCGTGCACAGCGGCGACGCGGTGGTCGCGCCGTCCACCACGCGACGCCTCCTCGACCGCTTCGCCCCGATGCTGCCGAACACCGGCGGGCAGCCCCAGCTCAAGCAGCTGGAGCGGCTCACCGGGCGGGAGCGCGAGGTGATGATCCTGGTCGCCCAGGGCCTGTCGAACGGCGAGATCGCGGCGCGGCTCGTCCTCTCGGAGGCGACCGTCAAGACGCACGTCGGACGCATCCTGACCAAGCTGGACCTGCGGGACCGGGTGCAGGTGGTGGTCCTCGCGTACGAGACGGGCCTGGTGCGGGCCGGGGGCGTCTAGGGCCTTTTGCCGGTCCGGAGTTCTTCTAGCGCAGCACGCCCTCGATGAAGTCGCTGCCCAGGCGGGACACGACGCCGATGTCCAGCTGGTGCTGGACATAGCGGCCGCGGCGGCGCGTGGTGATCAGGCCGGCCTTCTTCAGGACGCTCAGGTGCCGGGATATCTCCGGCGCCGTCATGCCGTGCGCGTCGGCCAGCTCGCTCGTCGTGTACGCCCCGCGCGCGAGGTGGCGGCACAGCCGCATCCGCACCGGGTGGGCGAGCGCGGACATGCGGCGGGTCAGCTGCTCCACGGTGGGCGGGTCGGTGAGGCCGGGGGAGCTGATGGGGTACGTGATCGACGCCTGCCAGCCCTTGCGGTGCAGCACCCACAGGTGCGGCC
Organism: Streptomyces sp. NPDC058308; assembly: GCF_042880275.1. Taxonomy (NCBI): domain Bacteria; kingdom Bacillati; phylum Actinomycetota; class Actinomycetes; order Kitasatosporales; family Streptomycetaceae; genus Streptomyces; species Streptomyces sp. NPDC058308. The sequence continues at coordinate 55,615 of NZ_JBHVZA010000031.1, read as the reverse complement.
AGCCGAGGCTGGTCGGGACGATCGTCAGGCCCCCCGAGCCCGTGGTGGTGCGGCCGACGCTGATCTTGTCGACGGTGATGAGCCGCTCGCTCTCGTCGAGGGACACCGCGGTGGACATGGCCTTCAGGGCCTCCGCGAGCCCCTTGCGCCGCAGCAGCTCGGTCTTGTGCCGGGCGTCCGCGGCCAGTTGATGGCTCACCCGGGCCCAGGTGTCGGCGAAGAAGGCCTCTTCGCAGTCCTCCAGGAGTGAGCGGAACCACGCGCGGACGGTCGGCGGATCGTCCAGCAGCCGCTTGGTGAAACGCACCTGGTGCGGGCCGCGGGCGGCGGCCAGGTCCAGCGCGCGCCGCTGCACGGCGGGGTCGGCGAGCAGCCTGCGGTCCGGCTCCGAGTACGTCGACTGGCAGGTGAACTCCAGGGCCGCGTCCACGAACTGTTCGTCGGTCAGCTTGTCCAGCTGGTCGAGCTCCTCGGCGAGCGTGGCCCCCGGCCTTTCGTTCCGCCCGGGGAGGCCTGCGAACGGCGTGAAGACGTCCGAGAACGTCGTGCGCCACAGGAAGTCGGCCTCGCACATGCGGTCCGCCAGGCACGGGTCAAGGCGCGTGGAGACGGCTGTGGCCCAGCCCTGGAGCCCGGGGTGGTGGCCCGGTTCGGACAGCGCGTGCAGCGCCATGCCGAGCTCGGCCAGGGGCGAGGGAACGACGTGGATCCGCTCCTGGGGAAGCCCGGTGATGTCGATGCTCACGCTCATGACCTCATGGTGCACCGCGCCACTGACAGCGCGGCCGTCGATTGACGAGCGCCGTCAATCGACGCGACGCGGAGGGTGCGGCGGGAGCAGGCTGTGGTCATCGAGAGGCACGGCAGCGCCGCCGTGACCGTTGGCCCGCACCGGTGGCCACCCCCTCCCGCACTCCGTTCCGCACCCCGTCCCGTACTCCTTTCCGCAGTCCTCCTACGCCCCTTTCGTGGCCCATCGATGTCCGTTAAGTACCATTTATTCCGAGAGGTGTTCCGTCATGAGCGTCACCCAGCAGTTCCTCCTCGACAGCTACCGCGCCGCACAGCACGGCCAGCCGACGCCGCCCGCGCCCGGCCGGGACGACTGGCAGGCCGTCCGCGAGGTCCGCGACTACGAGCGCTTCCGTGCCGTCGTGGCGGAACGTCCCGTCCACGGCAGGTTCCGCGCCGCCCTGGCCCGGTTCTTCCGCGGCGGCCGTCTCAGCGGGGGATCCGTCGCACGAACTCCGCGACCGCTTCCCTGACGTCGTCGGCCGTCCACTTCAGGCCCTCCTCGGTCACGGTGACCTCCGTGACCGAGAGGCCGGGCGGCCCGTCCGGGAACCAGCGCCCGAAGAGCAGGGTGCCGGTCTCCTCGGCCTGCCCCAGGCAGGCCTCGCCCAGTACGTCAGGCGCGTACGGCAGCCACACCTGGAACTGATGGGTGTGCGGGCGCTCGGGGTGCACGCGCGACCAGGGCACCCCCGCGGCCGCGAACCCCTCGCGCAGCGCGTCGGCGACCACGCGCGCGTGCTCGACGTAATCGGGCAGCCGGGGCAGTGTGCGCTCCAGGCCGAGCAGGGCCGACACCGCGGCCGGGAACTGCTGGAACACCTGACCCCCGTAGCGGTGGCGCCACGTCCTCGCCTCCTCGACGAGCGTGCGCGGACCGGCCAGCGCGGCGCCGCTCAGCCCTTCGAGGGACTTGTAGAACGACACGTACACGGAGTCGGCGAGCCCGGCGATCTCCGCGAGGCCCCGGCCGAAGTGCGTCGTGCACTCCCACAGCCGGGCACCGTCGAAGTGCACGACGGCGTCCCGTTCGCGAGCCGCCGCCACGACCTCTTCCAGCTCCTCCCACTCCGGCAGGACGAAACCGGCGTCCCGGAGCGGCAGTTCGAGCATCAGCGCTCCGAAGGGCTCCCCGAAGTCCCGCACCTCGTCCGCCGTGGGCAGCCGCGGCTCGGCCGTCGGGTGCACCGTGCGCAACCCGCTGACCACGGAGAAGGCGCCCCCCTCGTGCAGCTTGGGGTGCGCCTTCGGATGCAGGGCCACCGTCGCGTTCCCCGTACGGCCCGCCCAGCAGCGCAACGCGACCTGCTGGGCCATGGTGCCGGTCGGGAAGAACGCGGCGTCCTCCTTGCCGAGCAGCCGCGCGACCTCACCCTCCAGAGTGGCGACGACGCCGTCTCCGTAGACATCGACGGGCTCGTCCGGGCCGACGACCCCGGGAGCCGCGGCCGCCAGGGCCGACAGGCGCTCGGTGAGCGGGACGTGCAGCGGGGCGCGGTGCAGGGTCCTGGCCGCGCCCAGGGCGGCGGCGCGGCGGCGGGCCGACTGGTGGTCGTACGCGTCCGCATCCTGATCCTGCGGTTCCGGCTGCTCTTGGGGTGCGCTGTGGGAGGGCATCCTCCGAGCATGGACCGTCCCGCCGGAACCGGTCACATGAATAACCACAGCCTGTGGACAGCGAAGGACGCGCCCCCGACCGATCGCGTTAGCATGACGAGAAATCGTCCGGTACCCCGAGCGGACTGGAACGGAAGGCGCCGCCGCGTGAACGCATCGCATCAGCCAGACCCGCGGGACCGCCCCGCGAGGCTCACCGTGGGAGTCGTGGGAGCGGGCCGAGTCGGCCCCGCGCTCGCCGCGGCGCTGCAGCTCGCCGGGCACCGCCCGGTGGCCGCGTCCGGCGTGTCCGACACGTCCGTACGACGAGCCGCCGCCATGCTGCCCGACGTCCCCCTCGTGCCGCCCGCCGAGGTCCTCGACCGCGCCGACCTGGTGCTCCTGACCGTCCCCGACGACGCCCTGCCCGGCCTCGTCGAGGGCCTCGCGGAGACCGGGGCCGTCCGCCCGGGCCAGCTGCTCGTGCACACCTCCGGGCGGTACGGCACCAATGTCCTGGAACCCGCCCTGCGCGCGGGCGCCCTGCCGCTCGCGCTGCACCCCGCCATGACGTTCACCGGCACCCCCGTCGACGTGCAGCGCCTCGCCGGGTGCTCGTTCGGCGTGACCGCGCCCGAGGAGCTGCGGCTCGCCGCGGAGGCCCTGGTCATCGAGATGGGCGGCGAGCCCGAGTGGATCGCCGAGGAGAACCGCCCGCTCTACCACGCGGCCCTCGCCCTGGGCGCGAACCACCTGGTCACCCTGGTCGCCGAGTCCATGGACCTGCTGCGCGACGCGGGCGTCGCCGCCCCGGACCGGATGCTGGGCCCGCTGCTCGGCGCCGCCCTGGACAACGCGCTGCGGTCGGGCGACGCGGCCCTCACAGGACCCGTCGCGCGCGGCGACGCGGGCACCGTCGCCGCGCACGTCACCGAGTTGCGCAAGCACGCCCCGCAGACCGTCGCCGGGTACCTCGCGATGGCCCGCGCCACCGCCGACCGCGCCCTCGCCCACGGCCTGCTCAAGCCCGAGCTCGCCGAGGACCTCCTCGGCGTGCTCGCCAACGGCGGCGGAACCGGCACCACCGAAGGGGGCGACCGATGACCACCGCCCTGCTGCACACCGCCGAATCGCTGCGCACGCGTGCGCGTGCGGGCCGCCGCGCCGTCGTCATGACGATGGGCGCCCTGCACGACGGACACGCCTCACTGGTCCGCGCCGCCCGCCGCATCGCCGGACCCGGGGGCGAGGTCGTCGTCACGGTCTTCGTGAACCCTTTGCAGTTCGGGGCGGGTGAGGACCTGGACCGCTATCCCCGCACCCTCGACGCCGATGTCAAGATCGCCGAACAGGCGGGCGCGGACGTCGTGTTCGCTCCCTCCGTGGACGAGGTCTATCCCGGCGGCGAGCCCCAGGTCCGGATCGGCGCGGGCCCCATGGGCACCGTCCTGGAAGGCGCCACGCGCCCCGGCCACTTCGACGGCATGCTCACCGTCGTCGCCAAGCTGCTCCACCTGACCGGGCCCGACGTGGCGCTGTTCGGGCAGAAGGACGCCCAGCAGCTCGCCCTGATCCGCCGCATGGTGCGCGACCTCGACTTCCCCGTGGAGATCGTCGGCGTCCCCACCGTCCGCGAGGACGACGGCCTGGCCCTCTCCAGCCGCAACCGCTACCTCTCCCCGGCCGAGCGGCGCACCGCCCTCGCCCTCTCCCAGGCCCTCTTCGCGGGCCGCGACCGGCACGCCGCGCAGGAGGCCCTGCGCGCGCGTGCCGCCAGCGCCCCCGCCACCCGCGCGCGTGCCGTCGCCCTGAGCGAGCTCGGCGAGTCCCGCGCGGCGGCCGACGCGCACGCCGTGGCGCACTCCGCGGAGCCCTCCACGACCGGCGGCCCCGCCGCCGTCGTCGCGGCCGCCCGGCTGGTCCTCGACGAAGCGGCCCGCCTGCGGCCCCCGCTGGAGCTGGACTACGTGGCGCTCGTGGACCCCGCCGACTTCGGCGAGGTCCGCCCCGGACACCGCGGCGAGGCCGTCCTCGCCGTGGCCGCCAGGGTGGGCTCGACGCGACTGATCGACAACATCCCGCTGACGTTCGGAGCCGCCGTATGAGCGCGCACCGCACGCGTCCGAGCGCAGCTCTCGTACGCCCGAACGGAGTCACCGCATGAGCACCACCGGAATTCGGCTGTACGCGCCCGCCCCCGGCTGGTCCCTCGAAGCCGACGTCGTGGTCGTCGGCTCCGGAGTGGCCGGTCTCACGGCCGCCCTGCGCTGCTCGGCCGCCGGCCTGAAGACGGTCGTGGTGACCAAGGCCCGCCTGGACGCCGGCTCCACCCGCTGGGCGCAGGGCGGCGTCGCCGCGGCGCTCGGCGAGGGCGACACCCCCGAACAGCACCTGCACGACACCCTCGTGGCAGGCGTGGGCCTGTGCGACGAGGACGCCGTACGCACCCTCGTCACCGAGGGGCCCGATGCCGTACGCCGCCTCATCGAGACCGGTGCCCACTTCGACACGGACTCCGAGGGCGCCATCGAGCTGGCCCGCGAGGGTGGCCACCACCGCCGCCGCATCGCACACGCGGGCGGCGACGCGACCGGCGCGGAGATCTCCCGTGCCCTGGTCGAAGCCGTCCGCGCGCGGGGCATACCCACCGTGGAGAACGCGCTCGTCCTCGACCTCCTGACGGACGCCGACGGCCGCACGGCGGGCGTCTCCCTGCACGTCATGGGGGAGGGCCAGCACGACGGCGTGGGCGCCGTCCACGCCCCCGCCGTGGTCCTCGCGACCGGCGGCATGGGCCAGGTCTTCTCGGCGACCAGCAACCCGTCCGTGTCCACGGGCGACGGCGTCGCGCTCGCCCTGCGCGCGGGCGCCGAGGTCTCCGACCTGGAGTTCGTACAGTTCCACCCCACCGTGCTCTTCCTCGGCGCGGACGCGGAGGGCCAGCAGCCGCTGGTCTCCGAAGCGGTCCGGGGCGAGGGCGCGCACCTCGTGGACGCCGACGGCGTGCGCTTCATGGTCGGACAGCACGAGCTGGCCGAGCTCGCGCCGCGCGACATCGTCGCCAAGGGCATCACGCGCCGCATGCAGGAAAAGGGCACCGAGCACATGTACTTGGACGCCCGGCACTTCGGCGCCGAGATGTGGGAGAACCGCTTCCCGACGATCCTCGCCGCCTGCCGCGCCCACGGCATCGACCCGGTCACCGAGCCCATCCCCGTCGCCCCGGCCGCGCACTACGCCTCCGGCGGGGTGCGCACCGACCGGCACGGCCGCACCACCGTCCCCGGCCTGTACGCCTGCGGAGAGGTCGCCTGCACCGGAGTCCACGGCGCCAACCGGCTCGCCTCCAACTCCCTGCTGGAAGGCCTGGTCTACGCCGAGCGCATCGCCGCCGACATCGCCGCACAACACGCGGAGAACGCCCTCCACGCGCGCGTGCCCGCCCCCGTGACCCAGCCCGAGACCCCGGCGCACCCCCTGCTGCCGCCCGAGGCCCGCTTCACCATCCAGCGCGTCATGACCGAGGGTGCCGGAGTGCTGCGCTCGGCCGAGTCCCTCAGCCGGGCCGCGGACCAGCTGGCCCGCACCCACGCCGAGGCCGCGGGCGCCCTCGCCGAGCACGGCAAGACCGCCGAGCCCGGCGTCGACACCTGGGAGACCACCAACCTCCTCTGCGTGGCCCGCGTCCTGGTGGCCGCCGCCCAGCGCCGCGAGGAGACCCGCGGCTGCCACTGGCGCCAGGACCACGCCGACCGCGACGACGCGGCCTGGCGGCGCCACATCGTCGTACGCCTCAATCCGGACCGGACGCTGACGGCCACCACGACCGAGACCTCCGACTTCCCTCCGACCCGTCCCAGTCCCCAGGAGCAGTGACCGTGAGCACCCCCGACGACCTCCCCCTCACCCCTCCCTCAGCCGCAGGCGGTGGCTGCGGCGACGCCTGCGGCTGTGGTGGCACGTTCGACCCCCTGGAGTGCGGCCTCGACCCCGCTCTCGCGCTGCTCCTGACCGAGGCGGGCCTCGACCCCCTGCAGATCGAGGACATCGCGCACATGGCCATCGAGGAGGACCTGGCCGGTGGCGTGGACGTCACCACGGCCGCGACCATCCCCGAGGACGCCGTCGCCACCGCGGACTTCGCCGCGCGCCAGGCGGGCACCGTCGCGGGCCTGCGCGTCGCCGAAGCGGTCCTCTCCGTAGTGTGCGAGGAGGAGTTCGAGGTCGAGCGGCACGTGGAGGACGGCGACCGCGTCGAGGCGGGCGACGTCCTCCTGAGCATCACCACCCGCACCCGCGACCTGCTCACCGCCGAGCGCAGCGCGCTCAACATCCTGTGCCGCCTCTCCGGCATCGCGACCGCCACCCGCGCGTGGGCCGACGCGCTCGACGGCACGAAGGCGAAGGTCCGCGACACCCGCAAGACGACCCCCGGCTACCGCGCCCTGGAGAAGTACGCGGTACGCATGGGCGGCGGCGTCAACCACCGCATGTCGCTCTCCGACGCGGCCCTGGTCAAGGACAACCACGTCGTCGCGGCGGGCGGCATCACCCAGGCCTTCAAGGCCGTGCGCGAGCAGTTCCCCGGCCTCGCCATCGAGGTCGAGGTCGACACTCTCCACCAGCTGCGCGAGGTCGTCGAGGCGGGCGCCGACCTGATCCTCCTGGACAACTTCACGCCGGGCGAGACCGAGGAGGCCGTCGCGCTCGTGGCCGGCCGCGCGTTCCTCGAATCCTCCGGCCGTCTCACCCTGGAGAACGCCCGCGCGTACGCCGAGACGGGCGTCGACTACCTCGCCGTCGGCGCGCTCACCCACTCCTCCCCGATCCTCGACATCGGCCTCGACCTGCGGGAAGCGGTGCGGGACTGATGCTGCTCACGATCGACGTAGGCAACACCCACACCGTCCTCGGCCTCTTCGACGGCGAGGACATCGTCGAGCACTGGCGCATCTCCACCGACGCCCGCCGCACGGCGGACGAACTCGCCGTGCTGCTCAACGGCCTGATGGGCATGCACCCGCTGCTCGGCGACGAACTGGGCGACGGCATCGACGGCATCGCCATCTGCTCGACGGTCCCCTCCGTCCTGCACGAGCTGCGCGAAGTCACCCGCCGCTACTACGGGGACGTCCCCGCGGTCCTGGTCGAACCCGGCATCAAGACCGGCGTCCCGATCCTCATGGACAACCCCAAGGAGGTCGGCGCCGACCGCATCATCAACGCGGTCGCCGCCGTCGAGCTCTACGGCGGGCCCGCGATCGTCGTCGACTTCGGCACCGCCACGACCTTCGACGCGGTCTCCGCGCGCGGGGAGTACGCCGGTGGGGTCATCGCCCCCGGCATCGAGATCTCCGTGGAGGCCCTCGGCGTACGCGGCGCACAGCTCCGCAAGATCGAACTGGCCCGTCCGCGCAGCGTCATCGGCAAGAACACCGTGGAGGCCATGCAGGCGGGCATCCTGTACGGCTTCGCGGGCCAGGTCGACGGAGTCGTGAACCGGATGGCGCGCGAGCTGGCCGGCGCGGGCGGCGACCCCGACGACGTGACGGTGATCGCCACGGGTGGGCTCGCGCCCATGGTGCTCGGCGAGGCGTCGGTCATCGACGAGCACGAACCGTGGCTGACGCTGATCGGTCTCCGCCTCGTCTACGAACGGAACATCTCCCGTACCTGACCGATTGACGATGGCCACGTGTGCATAACCCTCCGCCTTCTGCAAGAGTCTGCGCAGGGACGGGACTTGAGCGGGCGTAGGGCGGGTTGGAGCGGATGAGGCGCACGAGACGGTTGGGCTCTGCGGTTGTTGCGGCGGCGCTGATGGCAGTGATCGGCGGCCCGGCGACCGCGGCGCGGGCCGCCCAGCCGGCTGATCCGGCGCTGGCCGGGGCGAGTGCGGGGATCCTGCCGTGGCTCGCGGTGGCGGCGGTTGCCGCGCTGGGTGTCGGCGCGGTGGCCTACGCCTTGGCCCGCCGCCGCGCGGATTAGCCCTCCCGGGCGGGGGGCGGGATCGGACGAGCACCCCTACGCTCCGCGCGCGGGAGGCGGAAGGTGGGTGGGCCGGGGATCTCCCCTCGCCTCTCCCTGCGGGCCCAAACAGGGCCGGGCGGCCTGCCGCTTCGCGGCGGAGGGGGCCGGGGGGTGGGGTGGGTGTCTCCCCCGCTTCCCCGCTCACGGTACGAACAGGCCCGCCGCTTCGCGGCGGAGTTATCCCACCCGCCCACCCGTTTGCCCCGCGACGTATGGCGGGAGTAGGGGCGGGTGGGTGGGGGGCTGGGGGTGCCGTGATCATCCGTGGGAGTGGGGGGCGGGGGCGTTGCCCCGCGACGTACGGGGGGAGTAGGGGCGGGGGGTGGGGATTTGCCGTGACCATCCGCGGGAGTAGGGGCGGGCGCGTTTGCCCCGCGGGGACCGTGGGAGTTGGGGTGGGGGCGTTTGCCCCGCGACGTGTGGCGGGGGTAGGGGTGGGGGCGTTTGCCCCGCGGGGGCCGTGGGAGTTGGGGCGGGTGCGTTTGCCCGGCGGGGGTCGTGGGAGTAGGGGTGGGGGCGTTCGCCCGGGTAGGGGCGGGGACGTTTGTCCCGCGACGTGTGGCGGGGGTAGGGGCGGGGGACGTTTGTCCGCGACGGGCCGGCGGAGTAGAAGCCAGCCGCCCCCACCGGCGGCCTGTTTGCCGCCCCCCACCGGCCTGCAGGCGCCCGAGCGGCCTGAGGGGGCGTGGGGGTATGTGCGCACGGAGCACCGAGCATGCTCTGGCGTCTTTGTCCGGGCAGCGTGACGCAGGGATGGCGAGTACGCACATACCCCCACGTCCCCGCCCCCCACCACCGGACACCAGGCGCCCCGCCAGCCAACGCGCCAGCGAATTGGCGTTAAGCCGATTTTGTCCGTTTAGCGCGTATCGTCAGTCCATGCCCACGCCATACGGATCCCGGGGCGGGATGGCCTTCAGCGCGGAGGAGCTGCGTGTGCTCCGTCGCGCTCTGGCGCTCGCCCTGCACCCCAGCCCCGCCCGCGACGAGGACGTCAAGGACTGCCTCCGTCTCGCCGAATCGGTCGACGAAGCCGCGCGCGAGGGCGCCAGGCTGCGCGCCTTCCTCGTGGCCGACCTCGCCCGCTACCGGGCGGCCCTGCCCGGCACCGCGACCGGCTATCTCGCACTCCTCGACGACGTCCTCGCCACCGGCTACGAGCCGGGCGCCGACGACCTCGCGGCGCTGCGCGCCCTGCGCGGCAACCCCCTCGCGGCCGTCCTCCTCGACCGCTGCCGCGCCCTCGCCGAACGGTCCGTGCGCGCCCGCCTCGCGGGCCGCGCCGTCCCCGCACAGGAGCGCGCCCCCCTCCCCGTCCCGGCCCCCGCCTCCCGCACCACCCGCCTCCTCGCCCTCCCCGGCGGCCTCGGCGGATCCGGCGCCAAGAGCGACCCCGCCAAGAGCGACCCCGCCGAGCGCCGCCCCGCCCCCGCCCCCGCCCCGACGCCACCCCGCCCGGTCCCGACACCGGCGGAGGTGTTCCCGCCCAAGCGCCGCCCCGAGACACCCGCGGACCCGCCGCACCGGCTCGCCGCGGGCTAGCTACTCTGGGGGCATGGACTACGTTTCCGCGCTCGTGCCCCCCGTAGTGATGGCCGTGTTCTTCACCGGGCTCATCGTGACGATCGTGAAGACCCAGGGCGGTGCCAACAAGGCCAAGGAGGACGCGGCCGTCGACGCCGCGATCACCCGTGCCGAGGCCGTCCGGCAGACCCCGAAGACCGGCAGCGCGTAACCCGCGCACCCCCGGTACCCCGCCCACCCCGGGTCACCCGACCCACCCGGTCACCCGGCGTGCCCGCCCCCGCACCCCGCACCCCGCACCCCGCACCCAGGCGTACGACTCACGTGCCTTTAGAGTCGTACGCCCTTTTTGTTGCATAAATTAGGGGTACGCCACGTCCCTCACGCATCACGCCGATAGTGACATCTCCCACTATTGTTCAGCTGTGCCTCGTCCATTGGGAGAACTCGAAGACTCAGTCATGACGCGGGTGTGGAAGTGGAACCGCCCCGTGACCGTTCGAGAAGTCCTGGAAGACCTTCAGGAGGAACGGTCCATCGCGTACACGACCGTGATGACCGTTTTGGACAATCTCCATCAGAAGGGCTGGGTGCGCCGCGAAGCGGAAGGCCGCGCCTATCGATATGAGGCGGTCTCCACTCGCGCCGCCTACGCAGCCGCACTGATGAACGAAGCCTGGTCGCAGAGCGACAACCCGGCCGCGGCTCTCGTCGCCTTCTTCGGCATGATGTCGGCGGAACAGCGGGAAGCGCTGAGCGACGCGATGCGTATCGTCCAGGGCCCCGAGAACCCCGGCTCGGCGGAGCGCGCCGCACAGCGATAGCGTCCGCTCATGCCAGCAGAGGTCCCCGAACGCAACGAAGTCAGCGAACTCAGCGCAAAAGCGGTCTCGGTCCGCAGGGCGCGAACCTCCGATGTGCCGGCCGTCCGCCGGCTCCTCGACTCCTACGTCCGCGAGCGCATCCTCCTGGACAAAGCGACGGTGACGCTTTACGAGGACATCCAGGAGTTCTGGGTGGCGGAACGCGACGACAACGCGGAGTTGGTCGGCTGCGGCGCTCTGCACGTGATGTGGGAAGACCTCGCAGAAGTACGCACACTGGCGGTGAACCCCGTGGTCAAGGGGGCCGGAGTGGGGCATCAGCTGTTGGGGAAGTTGCTGCAGACGGCTGGCTGGCTCGGCGTCCGCAAGGTTTTCTGTCTCACCTTCGAAGTCGACTTCTTCGCGAAGCACGGCTTCGTGGAGATCGGCGAGACTCCGGTCGACGGAGATGTCTACAGCGAGCTCCTGCGTTCCTATGACGAGGGTGTCGCGGAGTTCCTCGGCCTCGAACGAGTGAAACCGAACACCTTGGGCAACAGCCGGATGCTTCTGCATCTGTGATCGTCGCGCGGTATTCCTGGCGGCAGCCTGCCCGGGTGGCCTATGTCCGAAACGCGCATGTTTCCAGGCTCCTAGGGGTGCCTGGTCTCTCCCAGGGGTTTGTGTTTTTCCGGCAAAAGCGGTTTGCTTTCCGACGTACTGCAGTACTGCATATAACAGGGGTCGGTGAATCGGCGGCGTACGCCGTGCGGACCGGCCTCACAGTTATCGATGAAAGGAAATCCGGTGGCACAGAAGGTTCAGGTCCTTCTTGTCGATGACCTCGACGGTGGCGAGGCGGACGAGACCGTGACGTTTGCGCTGGACGGCAAGTCCTACGAGATCGACCTCACCACGGCCAACGCGGACAAGCTCCGTGGCGCCCTTGAGGACTTCGTCAAGGCAGGTCGGCGCACCGGAGGCCGCGGTTCGAGCGGTCGCGGCAAGGCACGCGCCGCCGCGTCCGGCGGCAGCCAGGACACCGCCGCGATCCGCGCCTGGGCAAAGGAGAACGGTTTCGAGGTCAATGACCGCGGCCGCGTTCCCGCGTCCATTCGCGAGGCTTACGAGAAGGCCAACGGCTGACGGCTGCGACGCCGCAACCGGACCCGGTGACACTGTGTTGCCGCCGTGTCCACGAGTCGTACGAGACCGGAGCCCACGGCGGGGTCGCTGTGGAGCGCAGTCCCGCCTCGCCCCATCGCGGGCAGGGACGAAAGCGCAGGCAGCGTCGGCTCCACCTCACAGCCGGGCTCCGGGGGTCGCAGCCACACGGCGGCCCCCCGCGAGCCGGACCACCCCGGGGGCGTGGGTGCGACCATCCGTCGGCCCGCCCCGAGCGCGGTGAGGCCGAGGGGGATGTCCCCCCACTCCAGCCAGTCGAGCAGCCCCGGCAGCTCGTCCGCGCTTCCCGCGCCCACCAGGAGCCGCATGGTTTCCCCGCGCAGTGCCACCGGAGCCTTCGGCCCGAGGTGCCGCAGTGCCGCGAAGCCCGCCTCCGCCGGCAGTTCCAGGACGTCGAAGCGCAGCCCCGTCAGGAGGCGCACCGGACCGGGACCGGGGGCGGTCGCCCAGCCGAGCTCGTTCTCGTACCACTGCCGCACCGGGTCGCTCTGCTCGACCGGTACCCGGGGCTGAGGAACTGTGGGGGCCATGTCCGAGCAACAGCCGCGAGCGCGCGAGGGTTACGGAAGGTAGCGACTCGAATGCGTTACGTGTCCGGAAAGGGGGCGTAAGGGCGTGTTCTGCGGCGCAAGGGTGTTCGCCCGTAGCTGAGGGAACCGGGGCGCGCCGCATGGACTGTCGGTCCTGACGGGTAAGACATCCCTAGTGGGAAGGGGCGACACGCAGTCCGGGGCGTCTCACGTTCGCCATCGGCGTAGTGATGGTGGGGGTAACTGCCTGGCCTGCGGGAACATCGTCTCGCACCATCGGGTTGGAGCAGTTGTCGGCGTTCGAGGTCAGGACTTCCCCTGGGAAGGGGGCCGGGTGTCGGCAGTTGGAATGAGCGGTCCCCGCTTGCGGGACTAAGCTGCGGAAGGACAGGGAGGGGACCGACCCCTTACTGCCTGACCGCTCTGAGGAGCGATTAACGATGTTCGAGAGGTTCACCGACCGCGCGCGGCGGGTTGTCGTCCTGGCTCAGGAAGAAGCCCGGATGCTCAACCACAACTACATCGGCACCGAGCACATCCTCCTGGGCTTGATCCACGAGGGCGAGGGTGTCGCCGCTAAGGCCCTGGAGAGCCTCGGGATTTCGCTCGAGGCGGTCCGCCAGCAGGTGGAGGAGATCATCGGTCAGGGCCAGCAGGCCCCGTCCGGGCACATCCCCTTCACCCCCCGTGCCAAGAAGGTCCTGGAGCTGTCGCTCCGCGAGGCCCTTCAGCTGGGCCACAACTACATCGGCACGGAGCACATCCTGCTCGGCCTGATCCGCGAGGGCGAGGGCGTCGCGGCCCAGGTCCTGGTCAAGCTGGGCGCCGATCTCAACCGGGTGCGGCAGCAGGTCATCCAGCTGCTCTCCGGCTACCAGGGCAAGGAGACCGCCACCGCCGGCGGTCCTGCCGAGGGCACGCCCTCCACGTCCCTGGTCCTCGACCAGTTCGGCCGGAACCTCACCCAGGCCGCTCGTGAGTCCAAGCTCGACCCGGTCATCGGGCGCGAGAAGGAGATCGAGCGGGTCATGCAGGTGCTGTCCCGCCGCACCAAGAACAACCCGGTCCTGATCGGTGAGCCCGGCGTCGGCAAGACCGCCGTCGTCGAGGGTCTCGCCCAGGCCATCGTCAAGGGCGAGGTGCCCGAGACCCTCAAGGACAAGCACCTCTACACCCTCGACCTCGGCGCGCTGGTGGCCGGCTCGCGCTACCGCGGTGACTTCGAGGAGCGCCTGAAGAAGGTCCTCAAGGAGATCCGCACCCGCGGCGACATCATCCTGTTCATCGACGAGCTCCACACCCTGGTGGGTGCGGGTGCCGCCGAGGGCGCGATCGACGCCGCGAGCATCCTCAAGCCGATGCTGGCCCGCGGCGAGCTGCAGACCATCGGTGCGACCACGCTCGACGAGTACCGCAAGCACCTGGAGAAGGACGCCGCGCTCGAGCGCCGCTTCCAGCCCATCCAGGTCGCGGAGCCGTCGCTGCCGCACACCATCGAGATCCTCAAGGGCCTCCGCGACCGGTACGAGGCGCACCACCGCGTCTCCATCACCGACGAGGCCCTGGTCCAGGCCGCCACCCTGGCCGACCGGTACATCTCGGACCGCTTCCTGCCGGACAAGGCGATCGACCTGATCGACGAGGCCGGTTCCCGGATGCGCATCCGCCGGATGACCGCGCCGCCGGACCTCCGCGAGTTCGACGAGAAGATCGCGGGCGTCCGTCGCGACAAGGAGTCCGCGATCGACTCGCAGGACTTCGAGAAGGCCGCTTCCCTGCGCGACAAGGAGAAGCAGCTCCTGGCCGCCAAGGCCAAGCGCGAGAAGGAGTGGAAGGCCGGCGACATGGACGTCGTCGCCGAGGTCGACGGCGAGCTCATCGCCGAGGTCCTCGCCACGGCGACGGGCATCCCGGTCTTCAAGCTGACCGAGGAGGAGTCGAGCCGCCTGCTGCGCATGGAGGACGAGCTCCACAAGCGCGTCATCGGCCAGAAGGACGCCGTCAAGGCGCTCTCGAAGGCGATCCGGCGTACGCGTGCGGGTCTGAAGGACCCGAAGCGTCCCGGCGGTTCGTTCATCTTCGCGGGCCCGTCCGGTGTCGGTAAGACCGAGCTGTCCAAGGCGCTCGCCGAATTCCTCTTCGGCGACGAGGACGCGCTGATCTCCCTCGACATGTCGGAGTTCAGCGAGAAGCACACGGTCTCGCGGCTCTTCGGTTCGCCCCCCGGTTACGTGGGTTACGAAGAGGGCGGCCAGCTGACCGAGAAGGTCCGCCGCAAGCCGTTCTCCGTCGTCCTGTTCGACGAGGTCGAGAAGGCCCACCCGGACATCTTCAACTCGCTCCTGCAGATCCTGGAGGACGGTCGCCTGACCGACTCCCAGGGCCGGGTCGTCGACTTCAAGAACACGGTCATCATCATGACGACCAACCTCGGCACCCGGGACATCTCGAAGGGCTTCAACCTCGGCTTCGCGGCCCAGGGCGACACGAAGTCCAACTACGAGCGGATGAAGAACAAGGTCAGCGACGAGCTGAAGCAGCACTTCCGCCCGGAGTTCCTGAACCGCGTGGACGACGTCGTCGTCTTCCCGCAGCTCACGCAGGACGACATCCTCCAGATCGTCGACCTGATGATCACGAAGGTGGACGAGCGCCTGAAGGACCGGGACATGGGCATCGAGCTCTCCCAGTCCGCGAAGGAGCTGCTCTCGAAGAGGGGCTACGACCCGGTGCTCGGCGCGCGTCCGCTGCGGCGCACGATCCAGCGCGAGGTCGAGGACACCCTCTCCGAGAAGATCCTCTTCGGCGAGCTGCGTCCCGGCCACATCGTGGTCGTCGACACGGAGGGCGAGGGCGAGACCGCCACGTTCACCTTCCGCGGCGAGGAGAAGGCGGCGCTGCCCGACGTGCCGCCGATCGAGTCGGCCGCCGGTGGCGGTGCGGGCCCGAACCTGAGCAAGGAGGCGTAGCCTCAGGGCCACGCTTCACAGGGGCTGCCCCGGAACCGTTTCATACGGTTCCGGGGCAGCCCCTTTCTGGTTTCTGGCGCGTACGAGGTGGCCCTCAGGCCGTGATCGTGACGCCCTCCGGCACGTTCCGTACGCGCGGCAGGCGCGGGTTGACGCGCAGGACCCGCAGGTGGGGGAAGCGGGCCAGCCACGCCATGTCGGGGTCGGGCAGCTCGGCGTTGACCCACAGATGCGTGAGCCGGTCGGGGACCAGGCCGGCCAGGAGCTCGTCGGTGCGCATGATGCCGGCCACCTGGATGCGCGGCCGCCCGCCGAGCCCCCGTAGGGCCGCGAGTTCGGCCGCGTCGGAGACGGGGAAGTACAGGCCCTCCGGGCCGAGGTGGGCGATGATCTCGTGCGCGTACCGATCGGTGTCGAAGTGCCGCCAGGGGCGGGCCAGCTCCGTGCGGATGGCCAGCGACGAGCGGGTGCGCAGCCGGGCGAGGTAGTCGATCGCCGCGTCGTCCTGGACGCGGGTCGCGGTGATGGCGAGGAGCAGCGCCTGCTGGTCGCCGGGGACCTGCTCGGGGTCCGGGAGCTGTTCCAGGACGATGGGGCCCACCCAGCCGAGGCTGCGGGCGCCCTGCTCGGTGGTGGGGCGCAGGAGGTTCTTCGTGCGCCGGTGCACGAGCTCCTGCATCGCCGGGTCCAGCTCGCTGACGTGTTCCAGGCAGGCGGCGGCCATCAGGCGCCGGTGATTGACGTGCGGCCTGCGCAGGCCGGGGGCCGCGGCGAGGAGGCGCTCCAGGAATCCGGCGCACTCGTCGGGGCGGGCGTGGGCGGCGGCCATGCGGATGACCTCCTCCCACTCCGGCTGGTGGGCGTGGTCCACGAGGGTGTGCAGGTGGCCGCGGGCCACGATCTCCTTGGCGGCCAGGTAGTCCTGGAAGGTCCGGTGGATGAAGTCGACGGAGACGCCCGCCTGTTCGCGCAGCAGGCCGGTGCGGTGCAGCAGGTGGCGGAAGATCTTCTCGCCGTCGCCCGCGGCGCGGGCCGACGGAATGGCGGGCAGCGCCCCGTCGAGGACCTCGACGACGCGCCGGCGCGGCAGCTCCGAGAGGCCCTCCGCGAGCATGGCGTGCGCGAGCTTGCGCAGGAGCAGTTCGCGGGCGCCCTGCTGGAGGCGTACGTCGTCCGCGTACAGCACGTCGCGTTCGGGGTCGCGGCGCTGCAGGAGCATCTCCAGGGCGGCGTCGTAGAGCTCCTTGCGGCCCTTGGGTAGCGATCCGGAGCGGTCGCGGTTGAGGGCGCATATCAGTCCGCACATCAGCGGGTTGGTGGCGAGCTGGCGCAGCTCGCGGTAGATCCGTACGGAGTTCAAGAGGCGCTGTTCGTACTCCTTGAGGTCCTCGCGGTCCGGCTGCTCCCCGTACTGGTCGTCGCCCATCGCAGCGGTGTGCCAGTCGCGGATGAAGCGGGTGACCTGGTCGCGGGACATCGGGGCCAGGGACAGTTCCGTGAAGCCCTCCTCGGCGAGGCGCTCCTGGGAGAGCCAGCCGTCCTCCACGGCGGAGGGGCGCGAGGTGACCAGGCAGGCGGTGCCGGAGAAGATGCGCAGGAGCCGGCGGAGCTGGTCGCGCAGGGCGCCGCGGGTCTCCTCGGGGGCCTCGTCGATGCCGTCGACGAGGAGCAGGGCGCGGCCCGCGAGGAGCGTGCGCACGACCCATCCCTCGGGCGCCTGCCCGGCCAGCGGGTGGCGCACGGCGCGCAGGAAGTCGTCCGGGGCGGGGAACCCCTCGCGCGCGAAGCGGCGGACCGGCAGGACGAAGGGCACCCGGGCGCCCTCGCGGGCCGCGGCCACGGCGAGCCACTGCACGAGGGTCGTCTTGCCGGAGCCCGCGACGCCGCGCAGCAGGACCCGCTCGTGGCCCTCCAGGGCCCGGTCGGCGAGGAGCACCGTGCGCTGGTGCCCGCCTGTCACGGGCGGCCCGCCGGTGTTCTCCTCGGCCTGCAGGCTGAGGTAGGTGTCCTCCAGGGGCCAGCGGTCGGGCGCGTTCGCGAAGTCGACGCCGACGATGGTCAGCCAGCCGTGCTGGCGCACGACCTCCTGCGCGTACGCGGTCTCGAAGTCGGCGTCCTCCCGGGAGGGTTCGGGGCGGCGGACCGCGGCGGCCGCCTCGGCGTCGCTCAGGTCGACGAGCTGCCGGATGCGGCTCGCGCGCTCGGCCAGGTGCCGCTGGATGTACGGGGAGCGGCGCACGAGGTGGTGCAGGACGTGCAGGCAGACGGCGACGAGCAGTTCGTCGTGGAACCAGGCGGCGCCGGGGCTCAGGCGCCGGTCGGCGCCCTGGACGGCGCCGCGCAGCCGCCGGGCGTAGTCCTGCGGGCCCAGGCGCACGGCGTCGGCGTCGGTGAGGTCGAGCTCCCCGATGGCGAGCAGGGTGCGGGTCAGGACGTCGGCCACCTCGGGCAGTTCGCGGGTGGGCGTGGAGTGTGTCTCGGCGGCGAGCTGGATGAACTCGGCGGCGGTGCGGTGGACTTCGTCCGGGTCGGCGGGGGCGTCGGGGCCCCGCCAGGTGGCGATGGCGGCGATCAGGTCGGGGCACTTGGGGGGCCGGGGCGGGACGCGGAACAGCCGTCGCACGAGGGGCGCGGAGAGGGCCGACGGGGTGCGTACTACGGGCTCCATGGGCATCGCGGTCCCTGGGTCGGGTTGTGCCGTGCAGCCGGGCCTTGCCGTAGGAGGCAAGTCTAGGTCAATCGCCGTGCTGGTTCAGAAAGTTGACCTGCACACCGGGCGGTATCTGCCGGAGGAGGTCGGCGCTGACCGCGTTCACCAAGTCGACCTCGGTGAGGTGGGGGAAGGCTGCCAGCCAGCCGAGCCCCTCCACGGGGTGGGGCGCGTCCAGGGCGATGCGGGTGAGCTGCTCGGGCACGAGGAGTTCGACGAGGTCCTCGACGCGGTAGGCGCCGACGACCTGGATGTGCGGCCAGCCGCCGATGGAGCGCAGGGCGCGGAGGTCCTCGGGCCCGTGCACGGGGACCAGGGGCCGCCGGGTGAGGTGCTTCAGGACTTCCCGCAGGTAGAACTCGCGGTCGAAGACCGACCAGGACGCGGCGAGGACCAGCTGGACCTTGTGGTCCGGGTGGTCGCGGAAGTAAGTGAGGTAGTTCAGCGCCGCCGGGGAGCCGATCTTGGCGGCGACCAGCGGTACCAGATAGGCGAGCTCGCCCCCGACCTCCTCGGGCTCGGGCAGCAGGTCCAGCGTCAGGTCGCGGCCCACCTCCGCCAGGACGAAGGCCTCGTGCTCCGTCCGGGGCGGCAACAGGGACCGCAGACCTTCCTCCACCAGCACCCGCACGGCCGGTGCCAGCTCCGCCGCGTACGGCAGGGAGGCCGCGGCGAGCAGCTTGCTGTGCGCCGTGCCTCGCTCCATGAGGCTCCGCAGCATCAGCTCCGCCTCCCTGGGCCGCGCGTGCGCGACGGCCAGCACGATGACGTCCTCCCACTCCGCCCGGCCCGCGTGGTTGAGGAGCAGGTCGAAGTCCAGCTCCTGCACGGCGAGACGGGAGCCCAGGTAGTCCTGGAAGGTGCGGTGCAGGAAGTCCACGCGGCCGTCGGCGGGCTCGCGCAGCAGGCCCGAGCGCAGCAGCAGCGAGCCGTAGATGTCCTCGCCGCCGCCGTCGAGGCCCATCGAGGGGGCGGCGTCACCGAGGATGCGTACGGCGTCCGAACGGTCCATCTCCGCACGGCTGTTGCGGATCAGCCACCACGCGAGCTTCTGGAGGAGCTGCACCTGGGTGGCGAACGAGAGGCGCGCGTCGTACGAGGGGTGGAGTCCGCGCTCGACGTCCCGGCGTTCCAGGAGCATCGTCAGGGCGGCCTGGTACAGCGACTTCCTGTCCTGCGGAAGGAAACCGCGCCGGTCCCGGTGCAAGGCGCAGAGCATGCCGCACATCAGCGGGTTCGTGGCGAGCCGGTTCAGTTCGGAGGCCCTGCGCACCGTCCGCAGCATGGCGGCGCCGATGGCCTCGTCGGCGCCCGCCGCGCGGTGCCACCGGCGTACGAACGTGGCGACGTCGTCGTGGGCCATCGGGGAGAGCGTGAGCTCCGCGAAGCCGGTGGAGTCCAGCCACTTGTCCGGGACGGCGGAGGGCCGGGACGTGACGAGCCACAGGTTGCCCGGGAACGTACGCGTCAGGTCCCGCAGCCACCGCCTGGCCGCCGTACGCCGGTCCTCGGAGATCTCGTCCATCCCGTCGACGAGCAGCACGCCGCGTTGCGCCCGCAGCACGCGCTCCACCCAGCCCGCAGGCTGCTCCCCGGCCACGAGGCAGCCGACCGCCGTCAGAAACTCGCTCGGAATGGGCAGCTCGACCCCGGGCCGCACGATCCGCCGCATCGGCAGCACGAACGGCACGCGTCCGACGAGGTGAGTCAGCCCGTGCGCGTACGTCCGGTCGGCCGCGGTGACCGCGAGCCACTGCACGAGCGTGGTCTTCCCGGACCCCGCGACCCCGCGCAGCAGCACGTGGTCGTGTTGTGCGAGGACCTGCTCGGCGGCCACCTGGGCCCCGCCCTCCTCCGGCCGCTCCCGGGTCGCCTCCAGGCTCAGATAGGCGGTGTCCAGCGGCCACTCGCTGGTCCCGGCGTAGACGTCGAGCCCGTAGATGGTGAGCGTGCCGTGCCGCTCCGCTATGTAATCCGCGTACCGCGCCTCGAACGCGGCGTCCTCGCTGGACTGCGACGGTAGCCGTTCGAGCAGCACGTCGACGGCGTTGACGAGCCGCGCGAGCTGCTGACTCTGCGCGGTCTGCTGCCGGGCGATGTAGGTGGAACGCTGCGTGAAGAAGTTCAGGATGTGCAGGGACGCGGTGTGCAGCAGCCGCTCGTAGAACAGCTCGGCGTCGGCGCTGAGCCGGATGATGGAGACCGAGATGCTGGCCCGCTCCCGCAGCTTGCGAGCGAATTCCTCGGGCCCGAGGGCGACGGCTTCGAAGTCGTCGATGGTGAGGGTGCCGAGGGCGCTCAGCGAAAGCGCGAGAGCGTTCCTGACGGCAAGGGCCTCGACGGCCTCCACGGGCCGCTCACCGGGCCCAGCCGCCTTCAACGCCCTGCGGACGAGTTCGTCCGCGACCTTCTCGACGTCCTTCGGGGTGACGTCGCGCTTCTCGCCCTTGAACGATACGAGCGCGGAAATCCGCATGGGCTTGGCGACGAGCCCCGCGCCGGGCTGCTCCTTCACGAAGAGCTTCTTCACGAGCGGCGCGACCACGCTGGACGCGAGTCGGGCACCTAGGGCTGCGGGGTCGACCATGTGTTGAGGGTAGGGCAACGGGCCCTTGCTCAGGGGGAGTTACGCGGTGGGCGGGCGGCCGTCGGGGTTGGGCTCGACGCCCTTGCCGATGTGTTCGGGGTGCGCGTCCTTCGTCTTGAGCTCGAAGACGAAGTAGCGGTGCAGCTTGAGGTGGTAGAAGAGCAGGTCGATACGGAATTCGCCGCCGATCACCTGAGGGCAAGGGGGTGTGGTTTCAGCTCAATCGCTGAGGGGGTCGTAGGTGGAGATCTCGACACGGCCCGGCAGGGCTTCCAGGCCGGTGGCGGTAGGGGCGGGGGCCCGCAGGTGGCGGAGGGCCGGAAGGCCCGCCAGGGGGGTGAGGTCAAGTGACTCGTGGCCCGGGGGCTTGAGCGCGTGCACGTCGACGAGGCCGGGCAGAAGCGTCACGAGGCGGGCCATCGCGGCATCCCACTCGCCCTTGGGGAGCACTTGCGCCTCCTTGACGCCGGGCAGGGTCAGGCCGGGCGGTGCGGCCGCGAGGCTG
Source organism: Streptomyces sp. NPDC058308 (assembly GCF_042880275.1). Taxonomy (NCBI): domain Bacteria; kingdom Bacillati; phylum Actinomycetota; class Actinomycetes; order Kitasatosporales; family Streptomycetaceae; genus Streptomyces; species Streptomyces sp. NPDC058308. Next base: position 34,384 of record NZ_JBHVZA010000031.1, on the reverse strand, counting down.
TCGGACGACATGGTCAGCTTCGAGAGACGCGGGAGGCGGGTGAGGGCATCCCACTGCGCGGCACCCAGGCGGATCGAGGCGCCGAAGATGACCCAGTCCAACTCCCTCCACCTCTCCATGTGGTGGATGTCGGTCAGGCTGTCGACGGCGTCCAGCAGCCCCAGTGTGCGCAGGGGTGCGTCGGAGGGGAACAGGGAAAGGTTCCAGGGCTCGCCGACGTCGAAGACGCGCAGGTCGGTGAGGTCGCGCAGGGATGCCAGCGCTTTCGGGGTGAGGCGGGCCGCAGGGACCTGGAGCATCAGGAACGTGGGCACGCAGGCCACGAGCAGCCGGGAGGCGGCTTCCGGGGAGACCTCCGCGCGAACGTCCAGGAGCTTCGGGCGTACCCCCAACCGCTCCAGTTCCGCCGCCTGTTCGTCGTTGAGGATCGTGAAGTGTGTCTCCCCGTCGTCGAGTTGGGCGATGACTTGCTCGGCGTACGCGCGACAGTCGTACCGGTGCCACCCCCACATCAGCTGGCTGCGCACGGCGAGGCTCGGATGCCGTGCGAACCTGGCGAGGAAGGGGATCGCCGCGTCCGACCGGATGCGGGTCGCGGTGATCGTCACCTGCCGGGCCTCGTCGTCCGTCAGACCGTCCGGTCCCGGAAGCAGATCGAGCACCACGGGGCCGGCCTCCGCGAGCGCACGGGCGTCCGCGGCGGTGCGTGGCGGAATCAGTGTCGCCGTCCGCCGCTCCACCTCCTCCCGCACCGCCGGCGCCAGTTCCACCGCGTGTTCCAGGCAGGCCGCCGCCAGGAGATGGACACGCTTCCAGTGCCCTCTCTCCGGAAGCCCGTCCCCGTACGAAAGCAACTCGCCGAGCAACTCAGCCCGTTCGCGCGGACGCGCCTGTGCCACCGCCATGCGGATGACGTCCTCCCACTGGTCGTCCGTGCCGTGCCGGGCGAGTACTCCGAAGTCGCCCTCGTCGACCGCCGCCCGCGCGCCGAGGAAGTCCTGGAAGGTGCGGTGGGTGAATTCGACGGTGTCCGGGCCCGGCTCGCGGAGCAGCCCGCTGCGGTGCAGGAAGTGGGTGTAGACCGCCCGCGCGTCACCGAGCGGGGCGAGCTCCGGCACCGCGGGCAGCGCGTCCGCGATGATGGCCTCCGCGCGCGAACGGTCCATGACCGTACGGCCGTTGCGGATCAGCCAGTACGCGAGTCGCTGGAGCAGCTGCAGCTGGGGCTCCTCCCGTAACTCCGGGCCTGCCATGTGCCGTTCGCGGTCCCGGCGGACCAGCAGCATGGACAGAGCCGCCGTGTAGAGGTCCTTGCGGCCCAGCGGCAGGAAGCCCCGACGGTCCCTGTGCAGGGCGCAGATCAGGCCGCACATGAGGGGGTTGGTGGCCAGGCGGCCCAGGTCCGGCTTCGAGCGCACCGCCTCCAGGAGCTGGCTCTCGTACGCGGCGAGTGCGGCGTCTTCCTCGGGCGCACCCGTGGTCGCGGCGGCGTGCCACCGCTCGATGAACGCCGCCACCTCCGCCTTCCGCATCGCGGAGAGCGTCAGCTCCGTGAAGCCCTCGCCGGTGAGCCAGTCCTCTCGTACGGCCGAGGGGCGCGACGTCACCAGCCAGCGGTTGCCCGGGAACGCGTCGACGAGGTCGCTCAGCCAGGCCCGCGTCCGGGCGCGCTCCGCCGCCGGGACCTCGTCGATCCCGTCGATCAGGACGAGGGCGCGTCCCGCCGTCAGGACACGCGCCTCCCAGCCCTTCGGCTGCGTGCCCGCGAGGGGGCAGCCCACCGAGGCGAGGAAATCGGCGGGCACGGGCAGGCGCTCGCCGTGGCGGGTGAGGGTGCGCAAGGGGAGGACGTACGGAATGCGGTCGTCCAGGTACGCCATGGTGTCCGAGGAGACAGCCACGTCCCCGCGCGCCGCGCTCACCGCAAGCCACTGCACCAGCGTTGTCTTGCCTGAGCCCGCCTCGCCCCGGAGGAGGACCCGGTCGTGGGCCGCGAGTGCCTGGTCCGCGGGGAGCGGGGGCGTGCGCTCGCCGACCTCCGCCTCTCGCGAGTGGTACTCCGCCCCCGCCTGGTAGGGGGCCGTGGCCGCGCGCCCGGTCGCCACCGCCTCCAACGACATGTAGGCCGCGTCCAGCGGCCACTTCCCCGGGGAGCCCGCCAGATCGATACCGAAGATCGTCAGCTTGCCGTGCTTCTTGGCGACGTACGCGAGATAACGGCGCTCGAAAGCGACGTCCTCCGACCCGCCGACGACCGGACCGCGGGCGATCAACGCGTCGACCTTCGCGATCAGTTCGTCCTGCGCCCGGCTCTGCGCGACGAGCGTCGCCGCCACGAACGTGGAGCGCTGCGTGAAGAACTGCAGGATGTGCAGGCACGCCCACTCGGTGACCGTGTCGAGGTAGAGGGCGGCGTCCGCGGAGAGCCCGGAGACCGCTGCCTCGTGGACGAGCTTGCGGGCCAGCTTCCCGTGGCCGAGGCCCACGGCCTGCACGTCGTTCATGTCGAGCTCACCGAGGGAGAGGAGCGTCCGGGCCAGCGCGTCGATGACCGCTTCCGACTCGTCCTGCGGGAATGGGCGCTCGCCCGGCGAGGCCAGGGACTCCGTCACGAGCCGCTCCGCGAGCCGCCGCACGTCCCGCTCGCCCAGCGTGCGCTTCTCACCCCTGAACGAGACCAGCGAGGACAGTCGTACGGGCTTGTCGACCAGGTCCGCGCCCGGGCCCTCCCGCACGAAGAGCTTCTTGATCAGCGAGGCCATGGCGCTCGATGCCAGGCGGGTGCCTACGACCGCGGGATCCATGGGCGTGAGCGTAGCGGGGGTCACATTCGCGGCGGGGCGGATCCGGTGAGCCGGTGACATGGCGCACAGGACCTACGTCACGTACTAGACGGAATAGTCGACGTCGGGAGGCGCGTGCTCGGGACCTTCGGCCCGCGACCTCCGGGACCTCCGTCGCGTCCCCGTGGGGTCGGCCCGCGCCCGGTGGGGTCAGGGGTTCGAGGGCCGTCCGACGTGCGGTTAAACCTGGTAACACCAGCCCCGCGGCCGAATGTGCCCCTACCGGGCCAAGGGGGAATTGTCTGGATTTCATACCCTCAACAGGACTAAATGCTGCCGAGCCGCTACGGCTTCGGGTAGTAGAAGGGGGGTTTGAGCATCCGTGGGGACGGGGGTTACCAAGGGATGGCCGACCCGGTGAAGCGCGGTCCACGGGGCCGTGGGTGACTCACCCGCCCCCTCCGCCCGCCGGGTCCGTTCATGCCCCCCTCGGTCGTCGCGTCAGGCGTCGCCGTCGTACACCCCGGAGGACATCCTCATGCTCAAGCGCACCCAGTCTCCCCGCCCCGCCTCCTCGTTCCTCGGTGCCCGTGTGGCCGTGCTCGCCCTCGGCATCGGAGCGTCGGCGGTCCTCGGCGGTGGGGTCTCGGTCGCCGCGGGGGACGCGAAGAGCGGCGGCGCGCTGCCCGGCGTCACCGTGAACCCGGTCAAGGCGCAGGCCGACGCGCAGGCCAAGAAGGCCGCCGACCAGGCGAAGAAGGCCGCCGACGGCAAGAAGGCCGCGGCCGCGAAGGCCGCCGCCTGGATCGACCCGGTCAACGACTACACGCTCTCCGCGAGCTTCGGCCTCGGCGGCAGCATGTGGTCCCACAAGCACTCCGGCCAGGACTTCGCCGTGCCGATCGGCACGGCGGTCTCCTCCGTGCACGGCGGCACCGTCGTCAAGGCCGGCCCGAACGGCGCCGGTGACGGCCCCGCGTACGGCAACGCCGTCGTGATCAAGCACAGCAACGGCACGTTCTCCCAGTACGCGCACCTCTCGAAGATCGACGTCCGGGTGGGCCAGACCGTCGGCACCGGCCAGCGCATCGCGGCCTCCGGCAACACCGGCAACTCCAGCGGCCCGCACCTGCACTTCGAGATCCGCACGACCCCGAACTACGGCACGGCCGTCGACCCGGTCGCCTTCCTCCACTCGGTGGGCGTGAAGGTCTGACCCGCACCCGTAGCGGTCACTGGGCGCCCGTGTGCGCCCGCGTCACCAGATCGATGGCGACCTCCAGGATGGCCTCGCGCTTCTCCTCGGGGTCGCCTTCGGCGTCCTTGAGCACGAACATCCCGCCGTGCATGGTGAAGAGCGCGCTGAAGCAGCGCACCTGGTCGGACATCGGGGCGTCCGGGTCCTTCAGGATCTCGTAGAGCCCGAGCATGCGGTCCTTGAAGCTCTCGCCCGTCTTCAGGTCGCGCATCGTGGCCTGGTTCTCCTGCATGAAGCGGAAGAGCGGTGCCGCTTGGACGAGGATCTCGCTGTAGCGGCTCAGGGTCTGCTTCTTGATGTCGAGCGAGACCGGCCGCGGCTGCTCGTGACCCCATGCGATCAGCTCGTCGATGGGCCTCGTGAGGTCATCGAAGATGCTGGTCAGGATGTCTTCCTTGGTCTTGAAGTGGTAGTACAGCGCCGCCTTCGTGACCTCCAGCCGTTCCGAGATCTCCCGTAGGGACGTCTTCTCGTACCCCTGCTCGGCGAAGAGTTCGAGGGCCACGTCCTGGATGCGCTGGCGGGTGTTCCCGCGGCGGTGCTGCTTGCCTGTGCCCGTGCCCATCGGGTTGCTCCTCGACTCCACTGAACTTCGATTAACTTACTTGACGCCCGGCTAGTTAGGGGTCTACCTTCCCTCAGTGTAGACAACTAGCCGGGCGGCAAGTAAGTGCCAGGGGTCCCGGAGGTCCGGAACTGTACGGGGAGTACGGGGAGTGGGGAACATGCCAGGGAAAACCAAAGCCGGGCCTTCGACGAAGGCGAAGGCGAAGGCGGAGCCACAGCCGCGCAGCGTGCGCGTCGTGCTGATGGCCCTGATGATCACGATGCTGCTCGCGATGCTCGACAACATGATCGTGGGCCCCGCGATGCCGACCATCGTCGGCGACCTCGGCGGCATGGAACACCTGTCGTGGGTCGTGACCGCCTACACCCTGGCCACCGCCGCCTCCACCCCCATCTGGGGCAAGATCGGCGACATGTACGGGCGCAAGGGCGCCTTCCTCACCGCCATCGTCATCTTCCTCGCGGGCTCCGTGCTCAGCGGCATGGCGCAGGGCATGGGACAGCTCATCGGCTTCCGCGCGATCCAGGGGCTCGGCGCGGGCGGACTGATGGTCGGCGTCATGGCGATCATCGGTGACCTGGTGCCGCCGCGGGACCGCGGCAAGTACATGGGCATGATGACCGGCGTCATGGCGGTCGCGATGATCGGCGGCCCGCTGGTCGGCGGCTCCATCACCGACCACCTCGGCTGGCGCTGGGCCTTCTACATCAACCTGCCGCTGGGCGCCGTCGCCCTCGCCATGGTGACCTCCGTCCTGCACCTGCCCAAGAAGAAGGCGCAGGGGCGCATCGACTACCTCGGCGCGGCCCTGCTCACCGTGGGCATCAGCGCGCTCGTGCTGGTCACCACGTGGGGCGGCTCGGAGTACGCCTGGGGCTCGGCCGTGATCATGGAGCTCATCGGGATCGGCGTCGCCTCGCTCGTCGGCTTCCTCTTCGTACAGAAGAAGGCTGCCGAACCGATTCTGCCGCTGCACATCTTCCACAGCCGCAACTTCTCGCTGATGGCCGTGATCGGCTTCATCACCGGCTTCGTGATGTTCGGCGCGATGCTCTTCCTGCCGCTCTACCAGCAGTCGGTGCAGGGGGCCTCGGCGACCAACTCCGGTCTGCTGCTCCTGCCGATGCTGCTCTCGATGATGGCCGTCTCGATGGTCGCGGGCCGGGTCACCACCGCCACCGGCAAGTACCGGGTCTTCCCGATCATCGGCACCGTCCTGATGGTCACCGGCTTCTTCCTGCTGTCACAGATGGACACCGGCACCACCCGCCTCACCTCGGGCCTCTACATGGCCGTGCTCGGCGCCGGCATGGGCTTCCTGATGCAGATCACCATGCTGGTCGCGCAGAACAGCGTCGAGATGAAGGACATGGGCGTCGCCTCGTCCTCGGCCACGCTCTTCCGCACGCTCGGCTCCTCCTTCGGCGTCGCGATCATGGGCGCGCTCTTCAACAACCGCGTCCACGACGTGATGGCCGACCGCGCCGGGGCCCTCGGCGGCAAGGTCACCGAGACGTCGGCGCAGCTGGACGCGGCGAGCCTCGCCAAGCTGCCGGCGCCCGTCGTGGACGCCTACCAGCACGCGGTCTCCGCCGGTACGCACTCGGCCTTCCTGCTGGGCGCCGTCATCAGCGTCGTGGCGCTGCTCGCCTCCTTCTTCGTGAAGGAGATCCCGCTGCGCGGCTCGGGACCCGCGGACAAGGCCGCCGACAGCGCGGACAAGGCCGCGGGCAGCGCGGACGAGACGGCCGGGAGCGCGGAAGGGGACTCCGCGCGGGCGGCCGGGAAGACGGTCGCGGAGCACGTCTGACCCCCACTGCCCCACCCCGGCGGACAACGGCCCCCGGCGCATCGCGCGCCGGGGGCCGTTGTCGTGAGCGGGAGAGTCCCGCGCACCGCGGGACCTCAAGGAGAGGCTCTCAGAAGGTGTCCGGCAGCTTGAGCACCGGATAGCTGCCCGTGTTGGTGGGCGCGTGCTCCGGCAGCCACAGCACGGCCACCGCGCCCTCGGACGGCTCGTCGGGCGCCGCCCCCGCCGGGCGTACGTTGCGGAAGGTGAGCCGTGCGCCGAGCACCCGCGCCTGGCCCGCCGCGATCGTCAGGCCGAGGCCGTGCCCGTGCCCCGCCCGGTCGGTGCTGCCCGTACGGAAGCGGCTCGGACCCTCGTCCAGGAGCGCCTCGGGGAAACCGGGGCCGTGGTCGCGCACCCGGACCACCCGGCCCTCGACGCTGACCTCGATGGGCGGCTTGCCGTGCTTGGCGGCGTTGGCGACGAGGTTGCCGAGGATGCGCTCCAGGCGGCGCGGGTCGGTGGTGACCTCCGACTCGTGCACGACCGTCACCGTGATGTCGGTGGTCAGGACCGCCATGCGCCGGGACACGAACTCGCCGAGCGTGATGTCCTGCAGCTCGGCCCGCTCGGCGGCGGAGTCAAGACGCGCCACTTCGAGTACGTCCTCGACGAGCGTCCGCATCGCCTGCGCCCGGTCCATGACCAGCTCGGTCGGCCGGCCGGGCGGCAGCAGCTCGGCAGCCGTCAGCAACCCGGTCACCGGCGTGCGCAGCTCGTGCGCGATGTCCGCGGTCACCCGGCGCTCGGCCTCCAGGCGCTGCTTGAGCGCGTCCGCCATGGCGTCCACGGCGCGCGCCACGTCGTCGGTCTCGTCCTTCACGACACCGCCGATCGCTTCGCTGACGCTCACGTCCGTCCGGCCCTGGGCGACCTCGCTCGCCGCCGTCGCCGCCTTGCGCAGGCGCCGCGACAGCTGGCCGCCGATCAGCACGCCGAGCGCGCAGCCGCCGAAGACGACCGCGATCGAGCCGATGACCAGGGCCTGGTCGAGGTCCTTCATGACGGTGGCGCTGCGGTCGGTGAAACGGGAGTGCAGGGAGAGGACGTGCCCGTCGGCGAGCGGTACGGCGGCCCAGATGTCGGGCGTGCCGTCGGGCTTCTCCTCGACGAAGGTGGCGCGGCGGCCCTTGAGGACCTTCTGCCGCAGCTCCTGCGGCAGCTCGGGATCGTCGACCTTCGTATCGAGCGGCCGGGAGTGCCGCTGGGACGCGGAGGAGTAGAGCCGCAGGGCGATCTGGATGCGCTCGTCCTGGACATCACGCGAGTTGTCGAGCATCGAGACCCGCGCGGCGTTGTGCACGACCAGGCTCAGCGCGATCGCGACCAGGGCTCCGACCAGCGCGATCGCCGCGGCGATCTTCCAGCGCACGCCCGTACGCAGGCTCACTCCTGTACGCAGGCCAAGCCCGGACCGGAACCACTCGCGGACGCGCTCGACCGCGCTGCGCCCCCCATTCATATGCGTCGTCCCCCGCGTCGTCCCCTGAGTGCCACGCGTCCGTTCACGCCTTGAGCTTGTAGCCGAAGCCGCGGACCGTCTCGATGCGGTCCTGGCCCACCTTCGTGCGCAGCCGCTGCACGTGGACGTCGACGACGCGCGTGTCACCGCCCCAGCCGTAGTCCCACACGCGCTCCAGGAGCTTGTCGCGGGAGAGGACCGTGCCGGGCGCGGACGAGAATTCGAGCAGCAGGCGCATCTCGGTCGGCGTCAGCGCCACCGGCGCACCGTCCTTGTGCACCTCCATGCCGACCGTGTCGATCTCCAGGTCGCCGAAGTGCAGCACCCCGCCGTCCGAGTCCGCGCCGTCCACGGGAGCGGAACCCGTGGAGCCGGGGCCGCTGGCGTGCCCGAAGCGGCGAAGGACGGCGCGGATGCGGGCGACCAGGACGGCGCCGTCGAACGGCTTGGTCACGTAGTCGTCGGCGCCGGCCTCCAGGCCGAGCACGACGTCGATGGAGTCGGCACGCGCCGAGAGCATGATCACCGGGACCGTCGACTCGTCGCGGATGCGGCGGCAGAGCGAGACCCCGTCCAGGCCCGGCACCATCACGTCGAGCAGCGCGATGTCCGGCTGGTCCGCGCGGAACGCCTCCAGGCCCGCGAGGCCGTCGGGCATCGCGGTCACCGCGAAGCCGTCGCGCTCCAGAGCGAGCTGGGTGGCCTCGCGGATGACGTCGTCGTCCTCGACGAACAGGACGTGGGTCTGCTCTGCCATCGGGTGCTCTCAGTCCTTTTCGGTACGGCGTGCGTGCGGTGGTGTGCGGCGGGCGGGCGGCCGGACGGGCGGTCGTCGGGCCGTCCGTCAGTCCGCGGACGGCTCGGTCGGCTCGCCGCCCACCGCGTTGCCGAAGTCGTTGCGCGTACGCCCCGACTCCGTGAAGCGGTTCGACGACCACCGGTAGGTGATCACTTCCTCGCCGGAGGGATAGGCCACCGAATCGCCCGACTCGTACAGCTGCTTCGTCACGACCAGCTCGCCCCGGTCGATCTCGGCGTAGACGGAGGCGGGCTCCTCGGCCTTGAAGACATTCTCGTACTTATCGCCCTGAGCGCGATAGACGTAACTGCCGATGCCCACCGCGTCACCGCAGGTCAGCACATTCACGACGACATCGGAGGCCGATCCTCCGGTCAGGTTCCCGTACGACACGTCGACCGGGTACGCCTTCCCCACGCACGGCTTCAGATCACGCTTGATCGCCGGGCTGACCTTCGGGTCCTCCTTGACGAGCCGCACCGCGTCGATCTTCTTCGCCGGCACGGAGGCCGAGGGGGACGGGGAGGGCGCCGTGGACACCACGGGCTCGCTGCTGGCCGGGCCCTCGTCGCGCGCGCCGGAACCACCCGTCGCGCAGGCCGAGAGCAAAAGACCGAGGGCGGCGACCGCAGCCGTCGCCGCGGTCGCCGCCTGGGCGCTTCGTCCGACCCGAGGGCCTAGGCCGCGCAACTCTCCCGCTCCTCACGTTCGAGCGCGCGGGCGTCCAGGTCGCGGCTCTCCAGCTCCTGGCGGAGCCGGGCGAGCGCCCGGTGCAGCGTGCTCTTGACCGTTCCGGCCGACATGCCGAGGGCGGCGGCCGTCTCCTCCGTGGACATCTGCTCCCAGTGTCGCAGCACGACGACGCTGCGCTGCTTGGGTGCGAGCACCTTCATGATGTCCATCAGCAGCGCGCGGTCCGCGTGCTGCTCGGTGGAGTCTTCCACGCTCGCGTCGGGCAGCTGCTCGGTGGGCACTTCCTCGAGCTTGCGGGCCCGCCACCACTCCGTACGAGTGTTGATCATGACGCGGCGCAGATAGGCGTCCGCGAGCCGCTTGTCGGCTATGCCGTCCCAGCGTCCGTACGTCCGCACGAGCGCGGTCTGCAGCAGGTCCTGCGCGTCCACGGGGTCCGGAACCAGGCGCCGGGCACTGCGCAGCAGGGCATCCTGCCGAGTGCGGACGTACTCCTCGAACTCGAGCACCTCGCCGTGCGCCATACCAAACCGCCTCCGTTCCATCCCCAATGCCGACCGCTGTCCCTGCTCTGCGGTACGGGTATGAAGTTACGGAGGCGTTGTCACGAGGTTGTGCGGAGCAGCCAGCGGCGGGCGCACGGCTGTACGTCGGTTGTGTAACAGTCGTCGCAACCCGGTGGATACCTGCGTTTTCCAGGGCCCCCGACGCCTCAGCCGTGCGGTCGGAGGCGGCCCGGCCGTGTGGTCGGAGGCGACCGGCGGAGCAGGGGAGCGGCCGCCCTCCGTCCGGTGACGGACGGAGGGACGTCAGGTCAGCGGCAGCCGGTACAGACCGTCCGCCATCGGCTCCACCAGACCGTCCGCGACAAGCCCGTCCAGCGCGCGGGCCCGCTGCACGGGCTCGCCCCACACCCGGTCGAGCGTGGCCTGCGGCACGGGATCCACGGCCTCGCGCAGCACGGCGAGCAGCTTGCCCCGCACCTGCCGGTCCGTCCCCGCGTACGTCTGACCGCGGCGGGCCGGCCCCTCGTGCGCGGGCTTGCCCGCCGTGCGCCAGGTGCACTGCGCGGCGATCGGGCACTGCGCGCAGTTCTCGTTCTTGGCGGTGCAGACCAGGGCGCCCAGCTCCATCGAGGCGGCCGCCCAGCGGGACGCGGTGTGCTCGTCCTGCGGCAACAGGGCGCGGGCGAGCTTGCGCTCGGCCGCCGTCGTCGCGTTCGGCGGATACTGCACGCCGGTCACGGCCCGCGCGAACACGCGCCGCACATTCGTGTCGAGCACGGCGTGCCGCTGCCCGTACGCGAACGACGCCACGGCCGCCGCGGTGTACTCCCCGATGCCGGGCAGCGCGAGCAACTGGCCGTGCTGGGCGGGGACGTCGCCGCCGTGCCGCTCCGTTATGGCGACGGCGGCGCCGTGCAGCCGCAGGGCGCGGCGCGGATAGCCGAGCCTCCCCCAGGCGCGGACCGCCTCGCCCGGCGCCTCCTTGGCGAGATCGGCGGGGCGGGGCCAGCGGGCCAGCCACTGTTCGTACACGGGCAGGACGCGGCTGACCGGCGTCTGCTGGAGCATGAACTCACTGACCATCACGCCCCACGGCCCGGCGTCCTCACGACGCCACGGCAGATCACGGGCGTGCGTGTCGAACCACGCGATGACGGGGGTGTGCAGGGCCTCACCGGCGGGCTCGGGAACGTCTCCGGAGGCGGGGCCGGGACCGTGAGCGGAGCCGTGAGAGGGGCTGGGGACGGGGCCGGGGCCGGGTGCGGGGCCGTTCGGCATGGGCTTCGTGGGCGCAGTCATGGCACATCCGATCCTGCCACGGGGCCGCCGGGGCGCGGGACAACCGCGCGGTTGCCTTCGGGGGTTTTACGGGGCGACGCACCCGCCTGCCGCGCCGGACGCGGCCCTTCAGCAGCTCCCGGCTCCCAGCTGCCGCTGTCCGACCCCTCGCGATGACCTGACGGACCTGACGGACCTGACGATCGGCAGAGGCGGCGGCAGCCGTGCGGCCCGCGCGCGCCCCGCGCTGCTCGTCTTCGCGGGCATCGCCCTCGCCGGCACCGTCAAGATCGCGGTACGGGACGTCGACCCGACCGTGGAGTGGCTCGTCCTCGTCGGGACGCTGGTGTTCGGCGCGGTCTTCCCCTGGCTCGCGGGCCGCTACTGGCGCCAGGGCCGCGAGCTGGCCGCCGTCGGCTGGGCCCGCGCCGACCAGCTGGAGCGGGAGCAGCGCATCGTCGCCGACCGGGCCCGGCTGCGCGACCGGGCCCGTATCGCCCAGGACATGCACGACTCCCTGGGGCACGGGCTGAGCCTGATCGCCGTACGGGCGGGCGCCCTCCAGGTCGCCCCCGACCTGCCGGATCCGCACCGCGAGGCCGCCGCCGACCTCCGTGCCGCCGCCTCGCAGGCCACGGACCGGCTGCACGCGATCATCGGCCTGCTCCGCGATGAGGGCGACGAACAGGCGCCGCTGGCCCCGGCGGGCGAGAGCGTCGGCGCACTCGTGGCCCGCGCGGCGGAGTCGGGCCTGGACATCACGTACGCCGACGACGAGCGTCACCACCGCACACAGGGCGAGGCGACGCACCGCGACGACGCGACCCGCGCCACGGTCCACCGCACCGTCCGGGAAGCTCTCACGAACGCCGCAAGACACGCCCCGGGCGCCCACGTCGCCGTGACGGTGACGCGCGACGACGGCGCGACGACGGTCACGGTCACCAACGGCCGCCCCCGCAAGGAGGGTTCACGCCCCCAGGGGCTGCCCGGACCCGTACCGCCCGCGCCCGTACCGCCCGCGCCCGTACCGCCCGCGCCCGTACCGCCCGCGCCCGTGCCGCCCGCGCCCACGTCCGGCGGCGGCTCGGGCCTGCGCGCCCTGCACAGCCACGTCACGGATGTGGGCGGCACTCTCGACGCGGGCCCCTACGGTCACGGTTTCCGGGTCACGGCCCGCCTCCCGGCCGGGAGAACCGCCCCGTGCCGCCCCCGCCCGCCGGGACCCGCCTCGCGTACGCCCGGCGCGGACGCACTCCGTCCTCACCCCCGCCGACTACGCGCGCCTGCGCGTCGGCGAGAGCCGCGCCGACGCGGAGCGCGTGCTGCCGGACCGGACCGTCGCCGACCCGCCGCTGGAGCGCGCCCCGACCCCGCCGCCCCCGGCCGCCGACTGCGCGTACTACCGCGCGAGCGGCGAACTCTTCACCGCCGTGACGCACTTCAGGCTCTGCTTCGGCACGGACGGCACCAAGAACGACGACCGCCTCGTGGACAAGGCCGTCATCCCCACGGTGGGCGAGACCGACGAGAAGGGCAGGGACCGAGCACGGTGAGCATGAGCATGAACACGGACATGGATACGGATACGGATACGGATACGGATACGGATACGGGTATGGGTACGGCCAGGGGCGGGGGCGGGGGCGGGGGTGGGGGCGGCACGGCGCCACCTGCCATCCGTGTCCTGCTGGCGGACGACGAGGCCATGATCCGCGCGGGCGTACGCGCCATCCTCGCCGCGGGCCGGGACATCGAGGTCGTCGCGGAGGCCGGCGACGGGCGCGAGGCGGTGTCCCTTGCGCAGGCCCACCGCCCCGACGTGGCACTGCTCGACATCCGTATGCCCCGCCTCGACGGCCTCGCCGCGGGGGAGGAGATCGTCCGCACGGCCCCCGGTACGGCGGTCGCGATGCTGACGACGTTCTCCGAGGACGCGTACATCGCGCGCGCCCTGAGCGGCGGGGCCACCGGTTTCCTGCTGAAGTCCGGGGATCCGCACGAACTCATAGCGGGCGTACGCGCGGTGGCGGGCGGTGCCGCGTTCCTCTCGCCCAAGGTCGCCCGGCACGTCATCGACGGCTTCGGCGCCCGGCGCATGGGCCGCGGCGCCGAAGCGCGGGCCCGCGTCGGGAGCCTCGCCCCGCGCGAGCGCGAAGTGCTCGGCCTGGTCGGGGCGGGCCTGTCCAACCCGGAGATCGCGGCCCGGCTGCGTCTCATGGAAGGCACGGTCAAGGCGTACGTGAGCGCGGTCCTCGACCGGCTCGGGGTCAAGAACCGCGTTCAGGCGACGGTCGTCGCGTACGAAGCGGGGCTCGTCCCGGAGACGGACTGACCGGAGACGGACTGACCGGAGAGGCCCCGCGGCGGGGTCAGTGGCGGGGTCAGCGCGGGTGCGAGTCGTCGCGGCGGAAGGACATCGTCGGCTGGTCGTAGGCGGCCGGGTCGTACGCGGTCGGTTCGTACGCGGCCCGTTCATGAGCCGGAGCTGGAGCCGGAGCCGGAGCGCTGTACGGGGCGGAGGCGGGGGCCGGGGCAGCGGCGCGGAAGGGGCCCGGGCCCGCGAACCACTTCACGATCCCCGTGGACGACCCGCGCATCGCCAGAGTGACCCGCGCCACCGCACGCGTGGAGACCCGTACGAGCACGAACACGACCACCGCTCCGAACAGCAGACCCACCACCACGTCGTGCGGGTAGTGCACACCGACGAAGACCCGTGAGAAGGCCATGAGCACGGCCATCGGCACGGTCAGCGCCGCGATCCGCGGCCACGCGAGCGCGAGGCCGACGGCGGCGGCGCCCGCGATCGTCGAGTGGTTGCTGGGGAAGGACCAGTCGCCGTGCGGCGGGCACTGGACGAGCGGAGTCAGGGCGCCGGACACCGCCCGGCAGGGGCGTTCCTCGTCGATGGCGGACTTGGCCAACTCGCTGCCCACGTACGCCACCGCGGTGGCGAGGGGAGCGAGCACCGCGATCGCCAGAGCACGGGGCTCCCCGCGCCGGGCGCGCCACCAGGCGACGATGAAGAGCACGCCGAAGAGCAGCAGGCCGAGCTCCGTCCACACCTCGGCGAGGTGCTGGAACCACGACGGTGTGTCGTGGGCGAAGTCGGTGATGTCGCGGTAGAGGTCGTCCGTCATGGTGTCCATGATTGCGGACGGTACGGAGTGGGGCCGAATCGTCACACCTGGCGATCGATCCGTCACAGACCCTGCCGATCGACAGGGGGACCGGGCGCGAAAGAGGGCCCGGGAGGCGGTCCGGACGGGTTCACGCCCGGTTCCAGGATGATGATCCGCAAACTTTGTCGCTCAAGGCGGCGGGTGGGGCAGGAGAAGCACCGGATCTCTCGTAAGGTTTGGGCGTGGGATCTCTGCGCAATCCGGTCGGGCCGCTTCCCTCCACCATCTACTGGCGTCGGAGGGCCGTTCTGCTGTCCGTACTCGGCCTGCTGGTGCTCCTTGTCGTCTGGATCGTCACCTCCGGTGGCGGAGGCGGCAGGAACGACGCCGACGGGCCGGGCGGCAACGGACCCGCCACGTCCATCACTCCCGGCCCCACCGATTCGGGGCCCGCGATCAGTGAACACCCGGGCGGACGGGACGAGTCGAGCGAGGGCTCCGGCTCCGGCTCGGGCGGTTCCGGCGGCTCGGGTTCGGGCGGCTCCGGCGGTTCGGGCGGCGGCTCCGGTGGTTCCGGCGGCTCTGAGGGGTCGTCGGGCGGCGGTTCCGGTGACGACGCCAAGGGCGGTGGCGGCGGTGGCGGCGGCTCGGGTGACCGGCTGCCGGCCGGTTCGCGGCTGCCCAACTGCACCAGCGGCGCCGTGAAGTTGAAGGTGCGCAGCGTCAAGAACACGTACGCGATCGGCGAGAAGCCGAAGTTCGAGCTGATCGCCGAGAACAGTGGCGGCAAGGCCTGCAAGGTCGATCTCGGCGGCAAGGGAACCGTGCTGACGATCACTCAGGCAGCGGACGACGACGCGTTCTGGTCCTCGGCCGACTGCCCGTCCGGCAACGGAAGCCTGTTGCTGCGCGTGCCGGCGGACGGACGGGTCACGCACTCGGTGCGGTGGGACCGACGGGCCAGCGAGGAGCAGTGCGCCACGCCTTCGGCGGGAGTGGCGGGGGCGGGTACGTACCTCGTCGAGGCGAAGGCTCCGGGGCTTGGGACGGCCCGCACGTCCTTCGTCCTCAAGAAGGACTGACCCGCAGCGCTCGCGCCGGGCGCAATGAGGGCGGGCGGGTGGGAAAACCGCCGCGGAGCGGCGGGCCGCAGTGATCCGGAGCAGGACGAGTCCTGATCTCCGGGCGCGGAAAAGAAGGCCCGTACTCCGGCCCCGCCCCCTCGCCGGAGGCTAGACGTACCGCTCCAGGATCGAAGACTCCGCCAGCCGCGAAAGCCCCTCCCGTACGCTCCGCGCCCGCGCCTCGCCGACGCCGTCCACCGTCTGGAGGTCGTCCACGCTGGCGGCGAGCAGCTTCTGCAGGCCGCCGAAGTGTTCGACGAGGCGGTCGATGATCGCGCCGGGGAGGCGGGGGACCTTGGCGAGGAGGCGGAAGCCCCGCGGGGAGACCGCGGAGTCCAGCGCCTCGGGCGAGCCCGTGTAGCCCAGGGCGCGCGCCACCGTGGGGAGTTCGAGGAGCTCCGCGTGGGTGAGGGAGTCCAGCTCGGTCAGCGCTTCGTCGACCGTGCGGGACCGCTTGGCCGTGGGCTCGGGCACGTAGTCCCGGACGACCAGCTCGCGCTCGGGCTCGACGCCGGCGATCAACTCGTCCAGCTGGAGGGCGAGGAGACGCCCGTCCGTGCCGAGCTCGACCACGTACTCGGCGATCTCCGTGGCGATGCGCCGCACCATTTCGAGGCGCTGGGCGACAGCGGTGACGTCCCGCACCGTCACGAGGTCCTCGATCTCCAGCGCGGAGAGCGTGCCCGCGACCTCGTCGAGGCGGAGCTTGTACCGCTCCAGGGTGGCGAGGGCCTGGTTGGCGCGGGACAGGATCGCCGCGGAGTCCTCCAGGACGCGCCGCTGCCCGTCCACGTAGAGCGCGATCAGGCGCATCGACTGGGAGACCGAGACGACGGGGAAGCCGACCTGCTTGCTCACCCGGTCCGCGGTGCGGTGCCGCGTGCCGGTCTCCTCCGTGGGGATCGTCGGGTCCGGCACGAGCTGCACGCCCGCGCGCAGGATCTTGGTGATGTCCTTGTCGAGGACGATGCCGCCGTCGAGCTTGCAGAGCTCGCGCAGGCGCGTCGCCGTGAACTCGACGTCCAGGATGAAGCCGCCCGTACACATCGACTCGACGGTCTTGTCCCAGCCGAGGACGATCAGGCCGCCGGTGTTGCCGCGGAGGATGCGTTCGAGTCCGTCGCGCAGTGCCATGCCGGGCGCGACGGCGCTCAGGGTGGCGCGCATCAGCCCATCGGCACCGGAGCTTGAACCCGGCTTGCCGGGAACCGCTGCCCGGTCGTTGGCTGCCACTGCACTCCCTCGGTCGCAGGTTGTCCAAGCCTCTGCCGGCACCTTGTTTCGCACGGAGCCGCATACGCAGCTTCGTACGGATGGGCGAGACCAGGGCAAAGTCTACCGGCGCTCTTCCTCCTCTCGTGGGGCCTCTCGGCGACGGGACGTCGGAAGGACACGCAGGGCGTCCCCCATGTCGGCGACTTCGATGACCTTCATACCGGCGGGGATCCTGCCGGGGTCGGTCGGTACGAGGGCGTGGGTGAAGCCCAGCCGGTGCGCCTCGGCCAGTCTGCGCTGGACGCCGGTGACCCGTCTGACCTCGCCCGCGAGGCCTACTTCGCCGATCGCGACGAGGTTCTTGGGCAGGGGAGTGTCGCTGGCGGCGCTGGCCAGGGCGAGGGCGACGGCGAGGTCCGCGGCGGGTTCGGAGAGCTTCACGCCGCCGACCGTCGCGCTGTAGATGTCGCGCTTGCCGAGGGCCGTGATCCGGCCGCGCTGCTCCAGGACGGCCAGCATCATCGAGACGCGGGAGGTCTCCAGACCGGAGGTGGTGCGCCGGGGGCTCGGGATCTGCGAGTCGACGGTGAGCGCCTGGACCTCGACGACCAGCGGGCGGCGGCCTTCGAGGGTGACGGTCAGGCAGGTGCCGGGGACGGGCTCGGCGCGGCGGGTGAGGAAGAGGCCGCTGGGGTCGGCGAGTCCGGTGATGCCCTCGTCGTGCAGTTCGAAGCAGCCGACCTCGTCCGTCGTCCCGTACCGGTTCTTGACGCCGCGGACGAGGCGCAGGCGCGCGTGCCGGTCGCCCTCGAACTGCAGGACCACGTCGACGAGATGCTCCAGGAGGCGGGGGCCCGCGATGGCGCCGTCCTTGGTGACGTGGCCGACCAGGAGGGTG
The DNA here is from genome assembly GCF_042880275.1 of Streptomyces sp. NPDC058308. Classification (NCBI taxonomy): domain Bacteria; kingdom Bacillati; phylum Actinomycetota; class Actinomycetes; order Kitasatosporales; family Streptomycetaceae; genus Streptomyces; species Streptomyces sp. NPDC058308. The sequence goes on along the minus strand of NZ_JBHVZA010000031.1, from coordinate 16,826 downwards.
GCCATGCCGCGCTCCTTGGAGGCGCGGATCAGCGCGCCCGCGACCTCGCGGACCTGCGCCATGCCACCGGGCGCGCCGTCGATCTCGGGCGAGGCGACCGTCTGGACGGAGTCGAGGATCAGGAGCGAGGGCTTGACGGCGTCCAAGTGGCCGAGGACGGCGGACAGATCGGTCTCCGCCGCCAGGTACAGGTGGTCGTCGATCGCGCCGATGCGGTCGGCGCGCAGCCGGACCTGGCTCGCCGACTCCTCGCCGGTCACATAGAGCGTGCGGTGCTCCTCGCTCGCCGCCTTGGCCGCGACGTCGAGGAGGAGGGTGGACTTGCCCACGCCCGGTTCGCCCGCGAGCAGCACCACGGCGCCGGGGACGAGGCCGCCGCCGAGCACCCGGTCCAGCTCGGGCACGCAGGTGGAGCGCGCGGTGGCCCGGCGGACGTCGACGTCGCCGATGGGGACGGCGGACGAGGTGACCCGGCCGGGGGCGGTGGTGCGGACCGCGGGCGCGCCGTACTCCTCGACCGTCCCCCAGGCCTGGCACTCGGGGCAGCGGCCGAGCCACTTGGCCGTCTGCCAACCGCACTCCGTGCAGCGGTAGGAGGGCCGGTCCTTGGTGGATTTCGTACGGGCAGCCATGGTCGGAACCGTAACCGAGCCCACTGACAACGCGGCCCGGCGCCCGGTCCCGCCCACGCCTCGGCGCACGTCGCGCTCCCCCGCGTACGAGACCAGGCCACGGAATCGAGAGTTCCTGTCCCCTTTTGAGGGATCTGTTCACCCGTAAGGATTAAATGTGCTCAAGAGGGAAGAAGGGAGCTGCATCATCCGCATAACTTCGCACGGGTGATGAGCAGCAGGCCGGAAACTCCCACGAACGCAACCGGCGCACACCGGGCGCACCGAGACGCGCGCAAGCGCGTGGTGCCCCGCCCGGCGCCCCGGACCGCGCTGCCCGCGCGCTACGAGCCGTGCCTGGACGGCCTGTTCACGTACTGCCTGTCCGTCCTCTGCGATCACGACGCGGCGACCGCGGCCCTGGGGGACGTGCTGCATCTCGCCGAGCGCCGCGGGACGCGCGGCCCCGAAGCCGAGGGCGACCTCAAGGCCTGGCTCTACGCCCTCGCCCGCTGGGTGTGCCTGCGTCGGCTGGCCGCGGCCAAACGCAGCGGGGAGGGGCGCCACGCGCAGGGCTCCGGAAAACCGGCACCCGCGAAGCACGCCTCAGCACCGAGTGCCGCCTCAGCACCGGGCGGCACCTCCGCATCGAGCGGCACCTCTGCACCAGACGGCACCCCCGCACCGGGCGTCCCCACCACCCCCTCCCCGGAACAGTCGGAAGCGTCGGAAGAGACCGCGCGGCAGCGCCGTCGTGAGCTGGCGCTGCTTGCCTGGCCGGAGGCCGCAGGCACCACCCCGGAGCAGCGCGAGGCCCTCGAACTCGCCGTGCGCCACCAGCTCACCCCTGCCGAGGTCGCCGCCGTCCTCGGCATGGACCTCACCAAGGCCCGCGGCCTGCTCGCCTCCGCCGCCTGCGAGGTGGAGCGCACCCGCGCCGCGCTCGCCGTCGTGGAGACCGGCAGCTGCCCGATCGTGGCCCGCCTCACCGGCGACAACCAGCTGCTGCTCGGCACCGCCCTGCGCCGCGAGCTCGTCCGGCACGTCGACGACTGCCCGCGCTGCCGCCGTACCGCCGAGCGCGCCGGTTCGAGCACCTGGCCGGGCACGGCCGTCAGCCCGGCCGCGCTCCCCGTCGTCGCGGCCCCGCGCGCCGCCCTCCACGTGGCGATGGCGCATGTCCCGCGCGCGCGGGGCGGCGCTCCGCGCTACGACCGGCGCGGCTTCCCGATGGACCCCAAGGACCACGCCGCCCGCCGCGACCGCTTCCGCGCGCGTGCCGTCACGACGACGGTCGTCGCCACCGTGGTGGCCGCCCCCGTGCTCGCCCTCTGGGCCGCCTACCGGGGGGCGCCGCTCACCGGCGAGGGCCACGACGGCCGTTCGATCACCGCGAGCGAGGACGGCGCCGGAGGCCTCGGCAGTGACCGCGCGCGGGACGGCTACGAGAACGCGGGCAACGCCCGCAAGGGCCCCGAACCCCGCTTCACCGCGGGCAGCCGCTCACCCGACGTCTCCGTAGAGGTCATCAGCGGCGGGTCGTCGTCCCGTTCGACCGGACCGGGGCGCCTCACGGTGGAGGCGCGGCCCAGCGGCAACACGACACTCATCACGCTGACGGCGTCCGGCAGCTCACCGGTGCACTGGTCGGCGAGCGAGGGCGCGTACTGGCTCTATCTGAGCCGCTCCTCGGGGACGCTCGCGGCGGGCGAGTCGGTCACCATCCAGGTGTACGTCGACCATGCCCGCGAACCGGCGGGACATTGGAGGGCGCGGGTCTCCATCGCTCCTTCCGGAGCGGTCATCTCGATCGACGGGTACGGGGACGGGCGCCCTCCGGGCCGCCCGGGACCGGGCCCCGGACCGGGGCCGCGGCCGAAGCCCACCGACCCGGGCCCGTCCCACCCGCATCCGTCCGACCCGGGCCCCTCGGACCCCGGCCCGTCCGACCCGGGGCCGTCCGACCCCGAGCCCACGCCGACGCCCCCGGACCCGACGCCCACGCCCTCGGACCCGGGGGACTCGTCACCGCCGGGCGACGGCGGGCCGAGCCCGAGCTGAGTGCCGCGCCGGACAACCGGCCGCGGCCCGCCCGCCGGGCACCCGGCTCACTGCCGACGGATCACCGGGAATCCGCGGGACGACCCACCGGATCCGCCGGATGCGGCGCCAGCAGCGGCAGCTGGGAGGCGAGCCGTTCCTCGCACAGCTCCACGAGCCGGTCGTACCCCTCCCTGCCCATCAGCTCGATCAGTTCGGGGCGGTAGGAGACGTACACCGGGTCGCCCGCGCCGTGCGCCGACGTCGCCGACGTGCACCACCAGTGCAGGTCGTGGCCGCCGGGACCCCAGCCCCGCCGGTCGTACTCGCCGATCGACACCTGCAGGACGCGCGTGTCGTCGGGCCGGTCGATCCAGTCGTAGGTCCGCCGCACCGGCAGCTGCCAGCAGACGTCCGGCTTGGTCTCCAGCGGCTCGCGGCCCTCCTTGAGCGCCAGGATGTGCAGCGAGCACCCGGCGCCGCCCGCGAAGCCGGGGCGGTTCTGGAAGATGCACGAGCCGTTGTACGGACGGGTCTGGCGGTCGCCGTCCTCGTCCGTGGCGACCCAGCCGGTCTCCCGGCCCACGTCGTGGTGCTGCCAGATGTCGGGCGTGAGCCGCTCGACGTACCCGGCGACCCGCTTCTCGTCGTCCTCGTCCGAGAAATGGGCCCCCAGGGTGCAGCAGCCGTCGTCGGCACGGCCCGCCTGGATCCCCTGGCAGCCGCTTCCGAAGATGCAGTTCCACCGAGAGGTCAGCCAGGTCAGATCGCAGCGGAAGACCTGCTCGTCGTCCGCGGGATCGGGGAACTCCACCCAGGCGCGGGCGAAGTCGAGACCCTTCTCGTCCGGCTCCGGAGCGCCGGACTTGCCCTGCTTGGGCAGTTTGGCAGGCGTTCCCGACTTGCCCGGCTTCTCCGCCTTCTGTGGCTTTCCCTGCTTCGTCGGCTTCTCCGACGCGGCCTGCTTGGTCGACGACTTCCCCGACTTCGATTTGTCGGTCTTCGCCTTTTTCGTCTTTGGCACGTCTCCAGGGTATGCGGGCGGCCGACCGCCCGGGGCCAGCCGAACGCCCCACGCGGCGTAGCGTTCCGTCCATGAGACTCGGTGTCCTCGACGTGGGGTCGAACACGGTGCATCTGCTCGTGGTCGACGCCCATCCCGGTGCGCGCCCGCTGCCCGCACACTCGCACAAGGCCGACCTGCGCCTGGCCCAACTCCTCGACCCGGCGGGGGCGATCGGCCCCGAGGGCGTCGACCGCCTGGTGGCCGTCGTCCGCGAGGCGATGGAGGCCGCCGAGGACAAGGGCGTGGAGGAAGTGCTGCCGTTCGCCACGTCCGCCGTGCGCGAGGCGAGCAACGCCGACGCGGTGCTCGCCCGCGTCAAGGACGAGACCGGCGTCGATCTGCAGGTCCTGTCCGGCGAGGAGGAGGCCCGGCTGACCTTTCTGGCCGCCCGGCGCTGGTTCGGCTGGTCCGCGGGCAAGCTCCTCGTCCTCGACATCGGCGGCGGCTCGCTGGAGATCGCGTACGGCCTGGACGAGGAGCCGGACGCCGCGGCCAGCCTGCCGCTCGGCGCCGGCCGCCTCACCGCCGCCTGGCTGCGGTCCGACCCGCCGGAGGCCTCCGACGTGAAGGCGCTGCGGCGGCATGTGCGCGCCCAGATCGCCCGCACGGTGGGCGAGTTCGCCCGCTTCGGCGCCCCCGACCACATCGTGGCGACGTCGAAGACGTTCAAGCAGCTCGCCCGGCTCGCGGGGGCCGCCCGCTCGGCCGAGGGCCTCTACGTACAGCGGGAGCTGAAGCGGAGGTCCCTGGAGGACTGGGTTCCGCAGCTCGCCGCGATGACCACGGCGGAACGCTCGGAGCTGCCCGGCGTCTCCGAGGGGCGGGCCGGGCAGCTGCTCGCGGGGGCGCTCGTCGCGGAGGGCGCGATGGACCTCTTCGGGGTCGAGACCGTGGAGATCTGCCCGTGGGCACTGCGCGAGGGCGTGATCCTGCGCAGGCTCGACCACCTTCCGGCGCCGTGAGCGGGCGGTCGCATGGGTGCTGAGCGTGCCGAGCCGGATGCCGCCCGCCCCGCCGGAAGGGGGCCCGACCAGGGCGGTCCCCGGGGCGGTACCCAGGGCGGTACGAGGCCACCTCCCCGGCGCCCCGACCGGGCCCGTACGCTGTCCTTCGTGGCAGAACCAGTGGTGCGCATCCCGGATGCGAAGGTCGCCCTGTCGACGGCCTCGGTCTATCCGGAGTCGACGGCGACGGCCTTCGAGATCGCCGCGCGCCTGGGGTACGACGGCGTCGAGGTCATGGTCTGGACCGACCCGGTCAGCCAGGACATCGAGGCGCTGCGCAGACTGAGCGACTACCACCGGATCCCGATCCTCGCCGTCCACGCGCCCTGCCTCCTCATCACGCAGCGCGTCTGGTCCACGGACCCCTGGGTCAAGCTGCAGCGCGCGAAGGCCGCCGCCGAAAAGCTGGACGCCTCGACCGTCGTCGTGCACCCGCCCTTCCGCTGGCAGCGGCAGTACGCGCGCGACTTCGTCGACGGAATCTGGCGGATGGCCGACGAGACGGACGTCCGGTTCGCGGTGGAGAACATGTACCCCTGGCGCTACCGCGACCGCGAGATGCTCGCCTACGCCCCCGACTGGGACGTCACCAAGGACGACTACCGCCACTTCACCGTCGACCTCTCGCACACCGCGACCGCCCGCACGGACGCGATGGAGATGATCGACCGCATGGGCGACCGGCTCGGCCACGTCCACCTCGCCGACGGCAAGGGCTCGGCCAAGGACGAGCACCTCGTCCCGGGCCGCGGCAACCAGCCGTGCGCCGAGCTCCTGGAGCGCTTGGCGGCCACCGGCTTCGACGGGCACGTCGTCATCGAGGTCAACACCCGGCGCGCGATGTCCAGCGCCGAACGCGAGGCCGACCTCGCCGAAGCGCTCGCCTACACGCGGCTGCACCTGGCGTCGGCCGTGCGGGTGCCCCGCTCATGACCCGTGGCGCGCAGCCGGAGGCGACCGCTCCGCGCCGCCGCGGACGCCCGTCCCGTACGCAGTCGGAGACCGCACCCGCGACGCGCGACCAGATCCTGCGGGCGGCCCGCGAGGAGTTCTCCGAACGCGGGTACGAGAAGTCGTCCGTGCGCGGCATCGCCAAGGCCGCCGGAGTCGACCCGGCCCTCGTACACCACTACTTCGGTACGAAGGAGCAGGTTTTCGAGGCGGCCATCACGATCGCCTTCGCGCCCGCCCTTCAGGCGCCCGCCGCGATCGATGACGGCCCGCTCGACGGGGTCGGCGAGCGCCTGACCCGCTTCGTCCTCGGCGTCTGGGAGAACCCCGCGACACGCGCCCCGCTGCTCGCCATCGTGCGCTCGGCGATGAACAACGAAACGGCCGCCGCGGTCTTCCGCCGCCTCATCGCCGCCCAGCTCCTCGGGCGCATCGCCGACCGCCTCGATGTGCCGGACGCGGAGCTGCGGGCCGAGCTCGCCGCCGCGCAGCTGGTCGGCATCGCCATGCTGCGGTACGTGATCAAGGCCGAGCCGCTGGCGTCGGCGGACGCGGAGCAGATCGTGGCGCGGGTGGCTCCGGTGGTGCAGGGGCATCTGACCGGGGCGTGAGCCCCGGGCACGTAATCCGGAGAGGGCACCCGGAACACGGTCGCGCACCGAGACGGGCGTCCCGGCATCCGGACAGCCTGTCCAGATCCTGGAGCGGCGGCGTACGCTCGACAGCAGTCTTGTCTCTCCGTAGATCGCCGATTTCCTGAAGGAGCGAGCGACGATGCCCGAGCTCAGGTCCCGCACAGTCACCCACGGCCGCAACATGGCGGGCGCCCGCGCCCTGATGCGCGCCTCCGGTGTACCCGGGGCCGACATCGGGCGGAAGCCGATCATCGCCGTGGCCAACTCCTTCACGGAGTTCGTGCCCGGCCACACCCACCTGCAGCCCGTCGGCCGCATCGTCTCCGAAGCGATCCGCGAGGCCGGCGGCATCCCCCGCGAGTTCAACACGATCGCCGTGGACGACGGCATCGCGATGGGCCACGGCGGCATGCTGTACTCCCTGCCCTCCCGCGACCTGATCGCGGACTCCGTGGAGTACATGGTGGAGGCGCACTGCGCCGACGCCCTGATCTGCATCTCCAACTGCGACAAGATCACCCCCGGCATGCTGATGGCGGCGCTCCGCCTCAACATCCCGACGGTGTTCGTCTCCGGCGGCCCGATGGAGGCCGGCAAGGCCACCCTCGTCGACGGCACGGTCCGCAAGCTCGACCTGGTCAACGCGATCAGCGACGCCGTGGACGAGAGCATCTCGGACGAGGACATCCTCCGCATCGAGGAGAACGCCTGCCCGACCTGCGGCTCCTGTTCCGGCATGTTCACCGCCAACTCGATGAACTGCCTGACCGAGGCCATCGGCCTCTCCCTGCCGGGCAACGGCTCGGTGCTCGCCACGCACACCGCCCGCAAGGAGCTGTACGAGCGCGCGGGCGCCACGGTCGTCGAGATCACCAAGCGCCACTACGAAGGCGACGACGCCTCCGTCCTGCCGCGCAACATCGCCACCCACGCCGCCTTCGAGAACGCCATGGCCCTCGACATCGCCATGGGCGGCTCGACGAACACGATCCTGCACCTGCTCGCCGCGGCCCGTGAGGCCGAGGTCGACTACGACCTGGGCGACATCGACGCCGTCTCGCGCCGCGTCCCGTGCCTGGCCAAGGTCGCGCCGAACGCCGCGCCCACGACCACGTACTACATGGAGGACGTGCACCGCGCCGGCGGCATCCCCGCGCTCCTCGGCGAGCTGTACCGCGGCGGCCTCCTCAACGAGGACGTGCACACCGTCCACTCGCCCTCCATCAAGGAGTGGCTGGACGCCTGGGACATCCGCTCCGGCTCCGCCTCGGAGGAAGCCGTCGAGCTGTGGCACGCGGCCCCCGGCTGCCGCCGCTCCGCCGAGGCGTTCTCGCAGTCCGAGCGCTGGGACACCCTCGACACGGACGCCGCGGGCGGCTGCATCCGCGACGTCGCCCACGCGTACTCCAAGGACGGCGGCCTCGGCGTCCTCAAGGGCAACATCGCCGAGGACGGCTGCGTCGTGAAGACCGCGGGCGTCGACGAGTCGATCTGGACCTTCGAGGGCCCCGCGGTCGTCTGCGACTCGCAGGAAGAGGCCGTCGAGAAGATCCTCAACAAGGTCGTCAAGGAAGGCGACGTGGTGGTCATCCGCTACGAGGGCCCCAAGGGCGGCCCCGGCATGCAGGAGATGCTCTACCCCACCTCCTTCCTGAAGGGCCGCGGTCTCGGCAAGACCTGCGCCCTGGTCACCGACGGCCGCTTCTCCGGCGGCACGTCGGGTCTGTCGATCGGCCACGCCTCACCCGAGGCGGCCTCCGGCGGCACGATCGCGCTGGTCGAGGACGGCGACCGGATCCGCATCGACATCCCGGCCCGCTCGATCGAACTCCTCGTCCCCGAGGAGGAGCTGACCGCCCGCCGGGAGGCCCTGGGCGGCGTGTACGCACCCAAGGCCCGCGAGCGCAAGGTCTCCGCCGCCCTGCGCGCGTACGCGGCGATGGCGACGAGCGCCGACAAGGGTGCGGTCCGGGACGTGTCGCGGCTCGGCTGAGAGCCGAAACCTTTTGGGGCGCGGGCGCGTCCTTGGTGTGAGGAACACGCCAAGGCGCGTCCGCGCCGCTGTGTACGGGGGAGAGCACTGTGAGCGAGAACGTCATCACACCCGAAGTCGCCGACGAGCCCATGACGGGCGGCGCCATGACGGGCGGCGCCATGACGGCGGGCCAGGCCGTCGAGGCCCTGGCCGCCAGGACCTACCCGCTCGCCGCGGACGTCAACGTCCGCTCGGGCCCCGGCACTTCGTACGGCAAGGTCGGCCGCCTGTCCGCCGGTACCCTCGTCTCCATCGCCTGCCAGAAGCCCGGCGAGACGGTCACGGGCCCGACCGGCACGTCGAAGATCTGGGACCGGATCGGCAGCGGCCGCTACATCTCGGACACGTACGTCCGCACGGGCAGCGACGGGTACGTGGCACCGCGCTGCTGAGACCGGACCTACCGAGATACGGGCTCACGGCTCGCGCGGTCTGTGTCACGGACCGGGCGGGCCGAGGCCGCCGGAGCCCCGCGTTCAGCCGGACTTCGGCGGCTTCGTCGCGTCGTAGGCGAACACCGTGTTCCGGGCGGCCGCCACGACCACCACGCTCCCGGTGACGCTCACGCGCGAGCTGGCGTTCGTCTCGCCCGCAAGGCCCTCGGCCCGCGGGTCGGTCGTCCCGAGGAGCTCGCCCTTGCGCGAGGAGAGCGAGACGACCCGGCCGCTGGCCGAGCTGAGGTAAAGCACCCCGTCGCCGTCCCCGGCCACCGGCCCCGACACGCCTTCCACGCCGGTCTGCCGCGACCACTTCTTCCGGCCCGTCGCCGGGTCGAACGCCGAGACGAGCCCGGTCTGCCCGCTCACGAAGACGGTGCCGTCCGCGAGGCCGGGCGTCCCGTCGTACGTCTTCGGCAGCCGGGAGTACGTGACCTCGCGCGTGTCCCGGTCCACCCGCGTCACCCCGTCGTACCCCACCGACTCGAACCCTTCCCTGCGCTGGTGCAGGAGTACGAGGTCGCCGCCCGCGGTGCCGACCGGCATGGCGGGGCCCTTGACCGGGACGGCCTTGCCGAGCCGCCCGGAGGAGAGGTCGACCACGTGCAGGGACGGGTGGCGCACCGCGCTGCCGGACACCTCGCCGCGCGGCGCGCACATCGCGTACAGGCGGGGGCCCGCGGGAACCGGGGCGCACTGCGCACCCGAGGGGAACGGCTGCTTCCAGGCCACCCCTCCGCTGTGTGCCCGCCGGGCCTCGAAGCGGGTGTTCGACGCGTCGACCGTCACCACGGTCGAGTCGATCACCACGGCGTCCTGCGTACGTCCCGTCACGGCCGTGGACTGCGCGCCGGACGGCACCGACCACAGCTCATCGCCCTTGTCGGCGTCGATGGCGACGACTTCGGTCGCGGGGCCGCCCGGCGCGTCCTCGGCCGCGAAGCGGTAGCCGAGCACGGTGTCGCCGGTCGCGCCCACCAGGTGCATGCCCTGCACGGGCACGCCGGGGCTCTTCTCCGTCCAGACGCGGGAGCCGTCGGAGAGCCTGAGGCGGGTCGCGACGACGCCGCCGCCCCCGCAGAACAGCGCGTCACCGCGCGCCACGCAGCGCAGCTCGTCCGGAATGTCCGGCCGGCCGCCCCGCACGGTCTTGTGCCACGGCTTGAAGCCGCCCGGCAGCCGCGCCCCGGCCGCCGCGATGTCGCGGCCCTTGTCGTCGGCGCCGCCCGGCCCGTCCGAGCCACCGGCCCGCACCACCGCGACACCGCCGCCGATGGCGGCCACCGCCACGGCGGCCGCCAGCACAGGACGCCACCGCCGGCGCAGCCGGGCACCGATCAAGGTCCCGGAATCGGACTCGGGTCGCGCGGGCTTCGGGGACGCCGCGGCGGCGGGCACCGGGGTGTCATCGTCCGTCGGCGCATGGTGCTGCGTGTCCGTCTCGCGGATGCTGCGCGGTGTGAGGGCGGGTCCCGCCGTGCCCCCCAGGTCGTAGGGGAGATCCCGTAGCCGTACGAGGAGTTCGTCCGCCGAGGGGCGCTCGTCCGGGTCCTTGGTGAGGCACGGCTCGACCACCGCGCGCAGCGCCTGCGGCACCTGCCCCAACGACGGCGGTTCGTGCACCACCTGATAGGCGGTCATGTACGGGCTGTCCGCGTCGAAGGGGCCCTGCCCCGTCGCCGCGTAGACCAGCAGCGTGCCCAGCGAGAACACGTCGGAGCGCGGCCCGACCCCGCGCGGCGCCTGGAGCTGCTCCGGCGACATGAACGGCGGAGTGCCGATCACTCGGCCCGTCATCGTGAGCGTCTGCTGGTCCGCCGCGCGCGAGATCCCGAAGTCGATGACGCGCGGGCCTTCGGGGGAGAGGACCACGTTGGACGGTTTGAGGTCGCGGTGCACGACGCCGACGCGGTGGATGTCGCGCAGCGCCTCCGTCAGACCGATGGCCAGTCTGCGCAGCTCGGCGCCGCCGATAGGGCCCATCTCGGCGATGTGCTGTGCGAGGGTGTGTCCCTCGATGAACGCCGTGGCCATCCAGGGGTGCTCGGCCTCGGGATCGGCGTCGATCACGGCCGCGGTGAAGGCGCCGCTGACCCGGCGGGCGGCGGCCACCTCCTGCCGGAAGCGGATCCGGAACTCCTCGTCGTCCGCGAACTGCCGGTGGATCAGCTTGATCGCGACGGGGCGGCCCGAAGCCGTGCGCGCCAGGAACACCGTGCCCATGCCGCCGGAACCGAGGCGTGCCTCCAGCGGATAACCGCCGATCTCTTCCGGGTCTCCTCCGCGGAGCGTCATGCCCACCGGCCTCTCCCGTGTACCCCTGTTACGTACCCCTGTTACGTCTTCCGCCGTCCAAACTAGTCGCCGGGCGGTGCGGCCTGGCAAGGAGGGGGACGAATAGGGCGTGCCTGCGTTGCGTGCCCGCCCGGCCCGGCAGGCGGTAATCACCGGCCCGGCAGACGGCATTCACCGGCCCGGCAGGCGGTAACCAACGGCAGGCGATAATCAAACGGTGAGCGACGAACCCGGCACCCACGGCCCCTCCACCGACACGGCCGGTCTCCCCGGCACCACCGGCACCTCCGACACCTCCGGTACCGCCGGTATCTCCGGTATCTCCGGCCCGGCGGACGCCTCCGCTCCGTCCGGCACCGCCCCCGGGCCGCGGCCCGAACCCATCCGCTTCTTCGGCACGACCTGGGTCGCCCACGACGGCGGCTACGGCGCCCGCCGCGCCGGCGTCGCCGTCGGCTCGCTGCTCGCCGCGGTCGTCGGCTGCTTCGTCCTGCGCTTCGCCTACGAGGGCCTGGCCATCGCGGCGGTCGGCCAGTTCGTGAACCTGCTCGTCGTCGTCATGTTCGCGATCTGCAGTGCCATCGCCTTCCGCCGCGCCTGGGACGGCTTCTCCCGCCGCCACGACGCGGCGTCGCAGGCCTCGACGCGCGGCCTGATGACGATCGGCTTCGTCGGCAGCCTCCTCGCCTACTTCCTCCGCTCCCTGAAGGAAGCCCCGGGCGAGAAGCTGCACCGCGAGGAGTACGAGGCGGCCCGCGAGCAGTACGCGAAGCGCACGGCGCGCCGCACCGGCAACCCTTCCCGCAAGAAGAAGCGGAAGCGCTGAGGCCGCAGGGGTCCGGATTCCCGGACGCGAGCTCCGGGCCGGGCGCACACGTGGTGGACGTGGGCGCGGACACCCCCGCCTTGACGGGCCTCGGCGGCGGGAGGAGTATTCCTCACGTGATGAATAAACGAGGTCCGACAGCCAGGCCCGAGGCCCCGGCGCCCCGGCCCTCGGCGCACGCGGACCGCACCGAGGGCGCGACGGACACCACCGGGGCGGCCGCCTCCCGGCCGGACACGAGCCACTCCGCCCGGTCGGCGAGCCCGGCGGAGCCCGCCGCGAGCCGCCCCACGCAGGCCGAAAGCCCGGCCGACCCCGACGCGAGCTTGACCGGCCCCGGCGCGAGCCCGACCGACCCCGACGCCAGCCCGGCCGTCCTGGCCGAGAACCTGACCGCGGTACGAGGCCCCCGCACCGTCCTGCGCGGCCTCGACTTCACCGTCCCCCGAGGCCAGATCACCGGCCTCCTCGGCCCCTCCGGCTGCGGCAAGTCCACGCTCATGCGCGCGATCGTCGGCACCCAGGCCAAGGTCACCGGCGTCCTGAAGGTCCTCGACCACCCCGCGGGAGCCCCCGCCCTCCGCTCCCGCATCGGGTACGTCACCCAGGACCCGTCCGTCTACGACGACCTGACCGTCCGCCAGAACCTCGACTACTTCGCGGCCGTCCTCGACCCCGGCCCGGGCGCCGCCGCCGAGCGCCGCCACGACCGCGTCACCCGCGTCCTCGACGACGTCGCCCTCACCTCGCACGCCGACTCCCTGGCCGGCAACCTCTCCGGCGGCCAGCGCAGCCGCGTCTCCCTCGGCGTCGCCCTCCTCGGCACCCCCGAACTCCTCGTGCTCGACGAACCGACCGTCGGCCTCGACCCCGTGCTGCGCCGCGACCTGTGGGACCTCTTCCACACCATCGCCGCCGACCGCGGCGCCACACTCCTCGTCTCCTCCCACGTCATGGACGAGGCGGAACGCTGCCACCGCCTCCTCCTCATGCGCGAGGGCGAGCTGCTCGCGGACGACACCCCCGACGCCCTGCGCACCCGCACCCACTCCGAAACGGTCGAAGCGGCCTTCCTCCACCTCGTGGACGAAGCGGCCGCCACGGACACCCCGACCGCCGCCACCGGCGCCGATGCCCGGGACGACGCCGACCGAGCGGCCGACGACGCCGACCGACCGGCCCCGCCAGGAAGCAGCCCCCGATGAACGCCTACCGCACCCTCGCCACCGCCGCCCGCGTCCTGCGCCAGCTCCGCCACGACGTGCGCTCCATCGCGCTGATGATCCTGGTCCCGTGCGTGATGCTGCTCCTCCTGCGCTACGTGTTCGACGGCAGCCCGCAGACCTTCGACTCCATCGGCGCCTCACTCCTCGGGATCTTCCCGCTCATCACGATGTTCCTGGTGACCTCGATCGCCACCCTCCGCGAACGCACCTCCGGCACCCTCGAACGCCTCCTCGCCATGCCCCTCGGCAAGGGCGACCTCATCGCCGGCTACGCCCTCGCCTTCGGAACCGTGGCAGTCGTCCAGTCGACCCTCGCCACGGGTCTCGCCCTGTGGGTCCTCGGCCTGGACGTCACCGGCTCCGCCTGGCTGCTGCTCCTTGTCGCCCTGCTCGACGCCCTCCTCGGCACCGCGCTCGGACTCTTCGTCTCGGCCTTCGCCGCCTCCGAATTCCAGGCCGTCCAGTTCATGCCGGCCGTGATCTTCCCCCAGCTCCTGCTCTGCGGCCTGTTCACGCCGCGCGACCGGATGCAGCCCGCCCTGGAGTGGATCTCCAACGTCCTCCCCATGTCGTACGCCGTCGACGGCATGAACGAAGTCCTCCACCACCCCGAGATCACCGGCGACTTCCTCCGCGACGCCGTCATCGTCGCCGCCTGCGCCGTCCTGGTCCTCGGCCTCGGCGCGGCCACCCTGCGCCGCCGCACGGCCTGACCCCCCCGGCTCCCCCCTGTTCCGCCCACCGGACAGGGCCGCTGCCGCCGACGCCCCAATGCGAGGATGGCCCTCGGACGACGCAACCCCGGAGGCCACCGCTCATGAGCAGCAACACGCGCCAGAAAGTCGCCGTACTCGGCACCGGAAAGATCGGTGAAGCCCTGCTCAGCGGCATGATCCGCGGCGGCTGGGCGGCCACGGACCTGCTGGTCACCACCCGCCGCCAGGAACGCGCCGACGAACTCCGCACCCGCTACGGCGTCACCCCCGTCAGCAACGCCGACGCCGCCAAGCAGGCCGACACCCTGATCCTCGCCTGCAAGCCGCAGGACATGGCGAAGCTGCTCGACGAACTCGCCCCGCACGTCACCCCCGACCACCTGATCATCAGCGCCGCCGCCGGGATCACCACCGCCTTCATCGAAGAGCGCCTCCCCGAGCGCACGCCGGTCGTCCGCGTCATGCCGAACACCCCCGTCCTCGTCGACGAGGGCATGTCCGTCATCTCCGCCGGCAGCCACGCCTCGGGCGACGCGCTGGCGCACGCGGAGGCCATCTTCGGCGCGGTCGGCAAGACGCTCCGGGTCCCCGAGACCCAGCAGGACGCCTGCACCGCCCTGTCCGGCTCGGGCCCCGCCTACTTCTACTTCCTCGTCGAGGCCATGACGGACGCGGGCATCCTCCTCGGCCTGCCCCGCGACAAGGCCCACGACCTGATCGTCCAGGCGGCGATCGGCGCGTCCGTCATGCTCCGCGACAGCGGCGAGCACCCGGTGAAGCTCCGCGAGAACGTCACGTCCCCCGCGGGCACGACGATCAACGCGATCCGTGAACTGGAGAACCACGGGGTGCGCGCGGCCCTCATCGCGGCCCTGGAAGCGGCCCGCGACCGCAGCCGCGAACTCGCCTCCGGCAGCAACACCTGACCCGCCCTCCGCCCGACGTCCGGGCGTCCGGGCCGTCGCCCGTCGCCCGGACGTGAGCGCCTAACGCACCTCTCCCGCCGGCGGCAGCAGCCCGATCGCCCGATAGGCGCCGTCCACCGTCGGCTTGGCCATCCCCCTGGCCCGCTCAGCGCCACGCCGCAACACCTCGTCCAAGTACGTGGGGTCCGCCACCAGTTCTTTGTGCCGCTCCTGTACGGGCCTGAGCAGCTCCACCACGGCCTCGGCGGTGTCCTTCTTCAGTGCTCCGTACGACTCGTACGCACTGCTCAAGGCTTCGGGGTTCCCACCTTGGCAAGCCGCGAGGATCTCCAGCAGGTTCGATACCCCCGGCTTGGCAGCCCGGTCGAACGCGACGTCGTTCCCGCTGTCCGTGACGGCCCGCAGGATCTTCTTGCGTACGACCTCCGGCTCGTCGAGCAAGTAGATGATCCCGGCCCCGGCCTCGTGGGACTTGCCCATCTTCGACGTCGGGTCCTGCAGGTCCATGACCCGCGCCGCCACCTTGGGCGGCGTGGCCCGCGGCACCACGAACGTCTGGCCGTAGCGCTGGTTGAACCGCACCGCCAGGTCCCGCGTCAGCTCGACGTGCTGGGTCTGGTCATCGCCGACCGGTACCTCGTCGGCGCCGTACGCCAGGATGTCCGCCGCCATCAGCACGGGATAGGTGAGGAGCGACAGCCGCACGCTCCCGCCCCGCGCCTGCTCAAGGACGGACTTCTCCTTGTACTGGATCATCCGGCGCATCTCGCCGTCCGTCGCGACGCATTCGAGGAGATACGAGAGCCGGGCGTGCTCGTCCACATGACTCTGGGCGAAGACGGTGGCCCGCTCCGGGTCGATCCCGGACGCGAGCAGCAGCGTCGCCGCCTGCCGACTGAGCCTGCGTACCCGCCCTGGATCGTGCTCCACGGTCAGGGCGTGCAGGTCGACGATGCTGAACAGGGCGTCGGCCCGGTACTGGTCGACCTCGGCCCACTGCCGGATGGCTCCCAGATAGTTGCCCAGGGTCAGATGCCCGGTGGGCTTGACCCCGCTGAAGATCCTCGTCATCTCTCCGCCTCCTGGTCAGGACCGTCGGCCCGGCCGCCGGGCTCCAGGTCCTCCAGGGGGAGAAACAAGAACGGCCGCCGAGGCGGCGGCCGTTGAGTACATGCGTATGTACGGCCGCCCTCAGGCGGCCCACCACAGTTGGGCGTACGCACGTGTAGTCACGTCCTCCAGAGTAGACCTCTCAAGGGGCGCTGTCCTGGAGTTGACACGCCTGGGGCCGCTACGTACTGTTCTCCGAGTTGCCCGACGTGAGCGTCGACCACTTGGTCGGTCCCCGGGCGGCCATTCCGCAAGAACCATTCAAGCGATCGACGTCGTGCGCCCTTCTGGGACTCGCCTTCGATTCGTCTTCATGCGTATTTGCGAAATGAGGAATCGGCGTTCGAAAGGACGCCCCCGATTAGGTCGGGAGCCAGGATTCCGCTAAAGTCTCACTCGTCGGAACGGCCCAACAGCCGCGAAGACAACCCCACTTCGACTGGGAGTCAGGCCCGAAAGGATCTGATAGAGTCGGAAACGTCGGAAAGGGAAACGCGAAAGCCGAAAGGCCGGAGCGGGAACCGGAAAGGCACCGAGGAAGTCGGACACGAAAGAGTCTGATAGAGTCGGAAACGCAAGAACGAAGAACAAAAAGAAACACCGAAGGGAAGCGCCCGGAGGAAAGCCCGCAAGGGTGAGTACAAAGGAAGCGTCCGTTCCTTGAGAACTCAACAGCGTGCCAAAAGTCAACGCCAGATATGTTGATACCCCGACTCACTTCGGCGAGTTGGAGGTTCCTTTGAAAAAGTCCTGTACGGCCTTCGGGTTTCGTGCAGGCGACACAGCGAGGACGCTGTGAACGGCCGGGATTATTCCTCCCGACCGTTCCGCTCTCGTGGTGTTCATCCCGATCACGGGAAAACATTCACGGAGAGTTTGATCCTGGCTCAGGACGAACGCTGGCGGCGTGCTTAACACATGCAAGTCGAACGATGAAGCCCTCCGGGG
>NZ_JBHVZA010000030.1:71538-83896 GCF_042880275.1 Streptomyces sp. NPDC058308 | reverse complement strand
AGGGAGAAGATGGTGCCCTGCGGGACTTCCAGGTCGATGCCGTCAAGGACGGTCTTCTCGCCGTAGGACTTCCGCAGCCCGTGCGCCGCGATGGCCAGGTCGGTCATGGTGGATCTGCTCCCTCTGGAGGCTGTGGGCGGGTGGCGGTCAGAGGCTGCAGGCGGTGATGTCGCCGTAGGCGGTGGTCGCGCGGATGGCCAGTTCCGCGTCGGCGCCCGCGGTGTTGCTGAGCGCGTTGTGGACCCGGCCGTACGCGGTGCCCGCGTCGAGCGAGGCGGAGACTCCGCGGGCGGCGCCGACCGTGATCTCCCCGGCCTCGGTGCGCAGTTCGACCGCGCCGCGCACGGCCTCGGCGACGCGGATGTCACCCTTCATGGTGCGGATCTCCGCGGGTCCGGTGAGACGGCCGACCGCGATGTCACCGGCCATCACCTCGACGCGGGCGCTCGCGGCCTCGTCGAGCTTGACCGGGCCCTGCGCGCCTTCGTAGGTGACGTCGCCGAGCCGTCCGACGCCGCGGAGTTCACCGGCGGCCGCCTTCGCGTCGACGTGGGAACCGGCGGGCAGCTGCACGGTCACCTCGACGGAGCCGGAGTTGCCGAGCATCCGGTTCTTGGGCGCCGCGGCCTCGATGCGCAGGACGCCGTCGACGTACTCGACCGAGATCCGCTCGGCGGCCTTGACGTCCTTGCCGCTCGCGCCGTCGGCGGGCCGGACCTCGACGGCGGTGTCGGTGCGGTCGGCGGCGATGAGCTGGAGGCGGCCAGCGGGGATGTCGAGGACGGCGGAGATCGGGGCGGGGGTGTCGAACTTCTGCATGGTGTGCTCCTTGGATGCGCCGTGGTCGTTTCCGATGAACGAAAAGCTACGTTGCGTTCACGACTTCAGCAACACCTTCGTTGCGCTGAACTTGCGTCACAGCAGCTCACATGCGTTATTTCGTTGCAACGGGTCTAAATCTAATGCAACAACCGATCCCCGTTGCGTTGCAATGACTAGAAATTGAACGCTAAGCTGAAGCCACCACAGACCGACCACGAAGGAGGCCGCGATGCCGGGAGGCAGACTCACCCAGCAGGAACGCCAGCAGATCGCGCTGGGCCTGGCCGACGACCTCCCGTACGCGGAGATCGCCCGGCGCCTGGACCGCCCCACCTCGACGATCACGCGCGAGGTGATGCGCAACGGCGGCCCCACCGGCTACCGCGCGGACCTGGCCCACCGCGCCACCGAACAGCGCGCCCACCGGCGCAGGCAGACCGCGACGCGCGACGCACAGGCGCCCGCGCGGGCCGGCGAACGCAACGGGCGCGATGACGAAGCGGTGCGTGAGTACGAGGAGACGCTCGCCACCGTCTTCATGCAGTCGGGCCTGCCCAAGATGACCGCCCGCGTCCTGGTGGCCCTCTTCACCACCGACGCGGGCAGCCTCACCGCGGCCGAACTCGTCCAGCACCTCCGGATCAGCCCGGCGTCCGTCTCCAAGGCGGTCGCGTTCCTGGACGGTCAGGGACTCATCCGCCGCGAGCGCGACGAACGGCGCCGTGAGCGGTACATCGTCGACAACGACGTCTGGTTCCAGTCGATAATCGCCACCGCCCGGGCGCACGCCCAACTCGTCGAGACGGCGCGCCAGGGCGTCACCGTCCTCGGCCCCGGCACCCCGGCCGCGGCCCGCCTGGAGAACGTCGCCCGCTTCGTCGACTTCGTCTCCGAGAGCATCGTCCGCGCGGCGGAACAGGCCCGCGACGTCCTCTTCACCGAACAGAAGCCGGAACCTGCCGGGAACGATCCGTCCGGAAACCATCCGTCCCAGAAACGTCCGTCCGAGAATCATCCGTCCGAGAATCATCCGTCCGAGAAGTGACGGCCCGGAACGTCCCCGCCGCGGTGAACGCATCGGTGACGGGTGCGACGAGCGCGGCGAGGCGGCGGGCGCCCGCGTCGCCGATCGGCGCCCAGAGCGCGGCGCAGTGCTCGTCCGTCTCCACCTCGATCCGTTCGCGCGCGGCGGTGCCGGCGTCCGTGATCGCGGCGTTGGAGTCGAGCCAGCCGCGCGCGGCGAGACGTGCCGTCGCCGCGCTCCACTCCTCGTCGTTCCACTGGCGGGTCGCCCGCGCGAGGGGCACCGGAAGGCCGCCCGTCGCGGTGTGCAGGACGAGGCAGTCGCACGGCCCGAGGCCGTTGTCGGCGAGCACGACGTTGTGGACGTCGCCGCGCCACTCGCGTGCCACCGTCATCTGCTGCCACAGCGCGACGAGGGGGTCCGCCGGCAGCGCGACCGAAGCGTTCGCGGCGGCCAGCACCTTGCCGGCGTAGTCGGCGCCGGCGACGACCGGGTCGATCAGCGAGCGCGCCTCGGCGAGGTCGGCGTCCGTGAGGCGCACGCCGACGCGCCGCATGGCCCGCCCGACCGCCGTGAAGCGGGCGGCCTGCCACCGCTCGGGCGGAGCGGCGTCCCACGCACCCGCCATGGTCTCCACCGCCCGCGGGCTGAAGTTGTAGAAGGCCGCGAGTACGGCCTGCCACGGAACCGCGCCCATCGCGGCCGACCGGAGCGCCAGGTACGCCGTTCCGCGGTCGGTCACACCGAGTGCGGCCGCTTCCTGCGCACCCTCGGGGGCGAAGTAGACGAACAGGTGGGCGGAGCTGATGGCGCGGCTTACGTCGCGGACGGCATGCAGATCCATCGGTCCGTCGCCGGGACGGGCCGGGTCGTCGCGGTGCATATCGGTTGTTCCTCTCCTGAAGTCGGGGCTGAAGTCGGGGCTGGGGCCGGGCCTGGAGTCAGGCCTGGGGCCGGGCCTGGGGTCGGGGTGCTGTCAGGCGGCGGCCTCCGTGGCGACGGTCTCGGCGGTGGCGGTCAGGACCGCGCGGCCGAGGATGTGGCCGGCCATGGTGAAGCCGAGGACGGCGGGGGTGGCGTCGGCCGGGACGCCGATGGATTCCACGTCGAGGGCGTGCACCACGACGAAGTAGCGGTGCGGGCCGTGCCCGGCGGGCGGGGCGGCGCCGACGAAGCGAGTGGCGCGCATGTCGTTCGGCAGTTGGAAGGCGCCTTCGGGCAGGTCTGTACCCGTGTCGTCGCCGGCTCCCTCGGGCAGCTCGGCGACGGTGGCGGGGATGTCGGCGACCGCCCAGTGCCAGAACCCGGATCCGGTGGGGGCGTCGGGGTCGTAGACGGTGACGGCGTAGCTCTTGGTGCCTTCCGGTGCGCCGCTCCACGACAGCTGCGGAGATACGTCCTTCCCGCCGGGCAGCCCGGCGGAGTGCTGCTCGGGCGGCCAGGCCGCGCCGTCCGTGACGGTGGTGCTGGTGACGGTGAAGGAGGGCACCTCGGGGAGGCGGGCGAAGGGGTTGTCGGCGATCACGGGGATCTTCCTCTCGGGCTGTGGGCAGACCTCAGGGCTGTCTCTGTGTGCAGGTGCAGGGACCTCAGGGCTGCTTCTGTGCGCTGGGCCTCAGGGCTGCCCTGTGGGCAGGTCTCAGGGCTGTGTACGACGGTGCCGTCGACGACGACCGCCGCTCGATGAATCGACGGTAACACTAATAATCGATTATCCAAGTGATCGTCTATGCTTGCCCCATGACTGGCAGCAGGACCGACTTCGCGACCGGCGCACCCCAGGACCCGGCCCCCGCCGGGAAGCAGATGCTCTCCGAGCAGGTCTACGCACACCTGCGGGACGCGATCATGCGCGGGGACCACCCTCCGGGTGCCGCCCTCAAACCACAGGACCTCGCCAAGGAACAGGGCGTGAGCCTCGCCGTCGTGCGCGAGGCGCTGGTGCGGCTGGTCGGCGAAGGGCTCGCCGACCGGCTGCCCAACCGGGGATTCGCGGTCCCGTCCTTCTCCGACCGCCGCTGGCAGGAGATCGCGGAGGCCCGGCGGACCATCGAGCCGGTCGTCCTGCGCCTGTCCGTCGAGCGCGGCGATGTCGACTGGGAGGCGCGCGTGCGGGCCGCCCACCATCGCCTGGTCCGCACCCCGCCGTACGCGCCGGAGGAGGGCGAGCACTACACCAGCGCTTGGTCAGAGGCCCACCGGGCCTTCCACCGCACGCTCCTGGAGGGCTGCGGCAACCCCACCCTGCTGGAGACCTTCGACCGGATGTGGACCGCGAGCGAACTGGCCCGCCGTTGGGCGGCGCGGCGCAACCCGGACCGGGACGGCGCCGAGGAACACCGCAGGCTGGAGGAGGCGGCGCTGGCCCGCGACGCCGACACCGCGGCGGCGGTCCTGGTCCAGCACCTCACTTTGACCGCGGCTGCCCTGACCGACGACTGAGCTCATCCGAGGCCGCCCGGGCGGGCGTTCCGATCCCGAGCAGGTCGTCGTGATGGAAACGGGACCCTGCCGTCCTTATCCCGCACGAGGCAGGGGAGCATCATGGGCTGGTTGTTGTCGGGAGAGGCAGTCGGGGCGGGTGAGGGGCATGCGGAGTGCCGGGATACGGGGCGGAAGCCGCGGCGTACGGCGGCGCGTGGGCACGGCGACGGCCACCGTCCTCGGCTGTGCGCTCATCCTCGGCGGCTGCGGCGGCCACGGCGACGGCGGCAAGAAGGGCGACGACCGGCCCGCCAACATGGCGGGCAAGGGTGCGGCGCAGCGGCCCGTACCGGTCGGCAAGGGCAGCGGGATCGACGACGACTTCAACGGGGACGGCGCCCGTGATCTCGTACTCGACGACCTCGTGCACCGCGGCCACGGCGACGACGCGGGCATCGGCATCGTCTACGGCGGCGGGAACGGGCTCGTCCCGGGCGCGCGGCAACTGCTGAGCGCGCACGCCAACGGGGCCCGTACGAAGGGTGAGTTGCCCGCGGCGTTCGAGTCCGAGGCCTCCTGCGACCTGGACAGGGACGGCTTCAGCGACCTGATCGTCTCCACCGACCCGCCGTACGACGGGCAGGGGCAGCCGCCCGTACCGCTGCAGATCCTCTTCGGCTCGCCCAAGGGCCTGACGGGCAAGGCCGTGAAGCTGAAGGTGCCCGCGCAGGCACGTTTCGGCAACGACTGGCCGGACCAGCCGGTGTGCGGGGACTTCGACGGGGACGGCGCGGACGACCTCGTGCTGCACGCGAGCGGGGCCCGGCTCACCTTCCTGCGCGGCCCGTTCAAACGGACCGGTGCCCCGCGCGCCGCGGGCAAGCCCGTCACCGGACCCGGCAACAACCTCGTGTCGGGCCGCGCCACGGATGTCGACGGCGACGGCTACGCCGACGTCCTCGTACGCAAGGCCGCGAACGCGTCGGGCGCCGCCGCCAGTGCCCTGGTCCTTGGCGGCCCGCAGGGGCCCGACGAGACCGGCGTGCTCTTCCCGGCGGGCAAGGACGTCGCGTTCGGCCGGTTCGGCAAGGGCAAGGGCATGGACGCCGCCGTCGCGTCGCCGACCGGTGTCGCGCTCCGTTACGAAGTGCCGGGCACCCTGCGCGGCTCCCTGACGGCCAAGGACGTGGCGGTCGACGCGGGTGACCTGGACGGGGACGGGCTGAGCGAGCTCGTCCTCAGCGGAGGCGGAGGCGGAGGGGCCGGCGGGAGCGGCGGGAGCGGCGACGGCTCGGGCGCCGTGCGCGTGTTCCGGGGGCGTACGGGTGGGCTCGCCGCCGACGCCACGGCGAGCGTCACGCCGTCCGCGCAAGGCACCACGCAGGTGCTCCAGGTCGCGGACTTCGACGGCGACAAGCGGGCTGACCTGGTCGTACGGACGTACCGCGGGAACAGCCGGGACACGGTAGCCGTCTATCCGGGCCTGAAGGGGAACGAGTTGGTCGCCCGCAAGCCGCGACTGGCGTTCTCCACGGAGGAGTTCCTGTCCTTGGGCGGGGCGTGACGTTCAAGGCTTGGCGCTTGGCGTCCCGGGGGCAAGGGCAACGGGGGCGGAGGCTGGCGGAGGCTCCCTGCCGCCCTCGGCGCACAACCCTTCGTACGCCCCACGAGTCACACCCCCGGTAGCCAAGCCGTACCCAAAGGCTCACGCAGAGCCCGCGGTTGCCCGGTGTCGCCGAGGAAGGCGACCGCTTCGGCACACGAACCACCCGAGCCAGCTGGAGGCCCCCGTGCCCACCCACACCCGCAAGTCCGCACACAACAGCGCACCTGACACCGCCCGCAAGACCGCACGCACGACCGCACGCACGACCGCACGCAACAAGCTCCTCACGGCAGGCGCCCTCTGCGCCGCCACCGCCCTCGGCGTCACCGGCCTGACCGCGGGCAACGCGGCCGCGGCCACCCCCGCAGCCGCAACCGCAGCCGCGGCCGCCCCCTCGAAGATCCGCGCCGACTACAACGGCGACGGCTACGTGGACCTCGCCGTCGGAGTGCCGGACGCGACCGTGAACGGCAAGGCCAAGGCCGGATACGTCAACGTCGTCTGGGGCGGCAAGTCGGGCCTCGGCAAGCACGGTTCGGCCACCGTCAGCCAGGCCACGGCCGGCGTGCCCGGCACCCCGGAGGCGGGCGACGGGTTCGGCCACTCCGTCGACTCCAACGACATGAACGGCGACGGCTACAGCGACCTGATCGTGGGCGCGCCCGACGAGGACACCTCCGTCGGCCTGAGCGCCGGCACCGTCGCGGTCGTCTGGGGCTCCGCGAGCGGCTTCAAGGGCGGCTTCACCGCCGCCAACGGCGACTTCGACAGCGCCGGGTACGGATCGCTCCTCGCCACCGGCGACTTCGACAAGGACGGCGACAACGACATCGCCCTCAACTCCCACTTCGACGAGAGCAGCTCGGTCGTGACGCGGCCCGGCCCCTTCACCGCGGGCTCGCCCTCCAAGGTCTCCCGCGTCACGGGCTGGCACTTCGCGGGCCCCTCCGCCCTGGCCGCCGGTGACTTCGACAACGACGGCGGCGACGACCTGGCCATCTCGTACCACGGCCAGGAGATCAGCGGTACGACCGTGCAGAGCCACGGCTCGGGCGAGTGGAAAGAGACCTGGTCCTCCGCCGACAGCAGCGACACCGCGCTCGCCACCGGCGACTTCGACGGCGACGGCACCGCGGACCTCGCCGTCGGCAACATGCGGCCCAACCCGGAGGCCGAGGGCACCTACTGCGAGGACATCCTCGGCGGGGCGATAGCCGTCGTCTACGGCAAGACCGGCGGCACCCTCGGCGACGGCGGCGCCTCCTGCACCGCCCAGAGCAACCCGGGAGTCGGCGGCATCGCCGAGGCCGGTGACAACTTCGGCGCGCGCCTCGCGACCGGCGACCTCGACCGGAACGGTGTCGACGAGCTGATCACCGGGGCCGACACCGAGGCCGTCGGCACCGCCAAGGACGCGGGCGGCTACTGGGTCCTCACCTCGTCCGGCACCGGCCAGGACTTCTCGGGCCCCGCCTTCACCCAGAACTCCGCGGGCGTGGCGGGCACGGCGGAGGCGGGCGACCGCTTCGGCGCGGCCGTCGCGACCGGCGACTACAACGGTGACGGCCACCCGGACGTCGCGGTGGGCGCACCCGGTGAGGACGGCTCGAAGGGCGGCGTCTGGTACGCCGCGACCCCGAAGAGCGGCCCGAAGCCGCCGGTCACGTCCGTGACGCCGGGCAAGCTTGGGCTCGCGGGGGCGCGGGGCTACGGGGCCGTTCTTTCGCGGTAGTCGGGCTCGGTCACCGTTCGGGGCGCCGTCGTCATGTGCGGCGCCCCCATCCCTCAGCGCGCCGTCCGATCACCGGCTTCGCCGAGTTCGTCCTCAAACGCCGGACGGGCTGAATTACCCCACCCCCCGATCACCGGCTTCCACGCCCAACTCCCCTCCCCCATACAACCCTTGCCCCACTCCAGCGGTCTCCCCTTCGCCGACCAGCGCGTGACGCCAGGGCCAACGCCCGGCGAACGCGCCCCCCGCACCGCACTCCGCAGGAGACCCGCATGCTCAAGCACAAGCGCACCTCCACCGCCCGTTCCAGACGCGGCCGCCTCGTCGCGACGACGGTCGTCGCCGCTGCCCTCACCGGCGGACTGCTCTCCGTCACCGCAGCCACCGCGTCGGCCGCGCCCGCCGACCCGCTGCCGTCGCACGAGGCGGACTTCAACGGCGACGGCGTCGCCGACCTCGCCACCTCCGCGCCCGGCGCCCACGTCGCGGGCAAGGACTCCGCGGGCCAGGTCGCCGTCACGTACGGCGGTCCGACCCTGCGCCACAAGACCTTCAGCCAGAACAGCGCGGGCGTCCCCGGCTCCGCGGAGAAGGGCGACGGCTTCGGCGCCGACACCGCGTACGGCGACTTCGACCGCGACGGCTTCGACGACCTCGCGGTCGGCGCGCCCGGCGAGGACGTCGGCAGCGACAAGGACGGCGGCACCGTTCAGATCCTGTGGGGCTCCGCGAGCGGCCTCAGCGGCGGGACCACCGTGAAGGACCCCCGCCCGAGCGGCCACGACTACTTCGGATCGCCCCTCGAAGCAGGCGACTTCGACGGCGACGGCACCGACGACCTCGCCATCGGCGCCCGCTCGGGCGCGAGCACCATCGACATCCTGGACGGCAAGATCTCCCGTACCAGGGGCACCGGCAGCAGCCACTACACGATCAAGCCCGCCATCCTGAGCGGCGAAGGCGCGGGCCCCTCCAACCTGCACTCGGGCGACGTGAACGGCGACGGCAAGGAAGACCTCATCGTCGACGGCTTCTCCACGGCCGACGAATACAACGCCAACCTGTGGGTGCCCGGTACCGCCGACGGCCTCAAGACCTCCCGCCAGCAGCGGCTGCCCGGCGGCACCATCACCGACGTCGGCGACACCGACGGCGACGGATACGGCGACATCGTCATCGGCCTCACCTGGGACGACGGCATCGCCGGCGCCAACAAGGGCGGCTCGGTGTACGTCGTGCACGGCGCCGCCAACGGCCCGTACGGCAGCACTCAGATCTTCACGCAGGACAGCGCGGGTGTGCCGGGCAGCGGCGAGAAGGGCGACTCGTTCGGTACCGACCTCGACCTCGGCGACATCAACGGCGACGGCCACCTGGACCTGGCCGTGGGCTCCGCGGGCGAGACCCTCGACGGCGTCGTGGACGCGGGCGCGGTCACCGTCATCTACGGCGCGGCGGACGGCTCGGGCCTGTCCACGCGGGGCGCGGTCCTCCTCGACCAGAACACGCCGGGCGTCCCCAACTCCAACGAGACGAACGACTTCTTCGGCGCGGACGTCCACGTGGACGACCTGAACGGCGACGGGCGGGGCGACGTCACGGTCGGCGCGTTCGGCGAGAACAGCGGGAACGGCGCCTTCTACCCGCTGACGACCAAGGCGGACGGCACCTTCGCGGGCTCCGCGGGCGTCTACACGTCGACGCTGGGCATCTCGGCGACGGGCACGGCCCGCCTGGGCGTGAACTTCGCGGACTGACGCGGACGGACCGAACCCGGACGGACAGACGCGGACGGACCGACCCGGACGGACCGACCCGGGGCGTCTTCGCGGACCGACCGAGGCAACCCACGCCGTCCGCAGCGGCCCGCGCCCGCAGCCCCACCACCACACCACCACACCACCCTCCGTCCGGGCCCCGCCCCCACCGGTGCGGGACCCGGCCCTCCCCCACCTCCCGGAGCCCCCATGCACCCCCGCCCTCACCCCCGTACCCTCGCCCTGGCCGCCGCCACCGCCCTGGCCGCGACCGGCCTCGCCCTCCCCCTCACCGCCACCACGGCCTCCGCCACACCGGCGGCCCCCGCCGCCCCCGCCGCCCCCGTGAAGAGCGACTTCAACGGCGACGGATACGCCGACCTCGCCGTCGGCGTCCCCAGCGGCACCGTCAACGGCAAGGCCAAGGCCGGATACGTGAGCGTCGTCTTCGGCGGCAAGCACGGCCCGGACCCGCACGACGTGCGGCGCATCACGCAGGCCACCGTCGAGGTGCCCGGCACCCCGGAGTCCGGCGACCGGTTCGGCGGCGCGGTCACCACCGCGTACATCGACCACGACAAGTACGCCGACCTCGTCATCGGCGCCCCGGGCGAGGACATCGACGACAAGAAGGACGCGGGCTCCGTGACCGTCCTCTACGGCACCGGCGACGGCTTCGCGCAGGCCAACACGGCCGCCCGCGGCGAGAAGGCCTCCGACGCCTACGGCAACGCCCTGACCGCCGCCGACTTCACCGGCGACACGGACGTCGACCTCGCGATCGGCGGCAAGGACAAGGTCGTCGCCAACCTCAACCCGTACACCGCCGGCACCAGCCCCCTCATGGGCAGCCGCATGGGCGGCCGCGCCCCCGTCATGACGACCGGCGACTTCGACTCCGACGGCCACCCCGAGCTCGCCGTCGCCTACTACACGCAGAACCAGCCCTACACGCAGTCGCACGTGCAGCTCTACCGCTACGACCGCAACGACGAGTTCGAGGGCGACTTCGGCCTGACCTGGAGCAGCGACAACAGCGCCGCGAACGCGCTGGCCGCGGGCGATTTCAACGGCGACGGCCACGACGACCTGGCCCTCGGCAACTGCCGCGAGATCGCCGACGAGAACATCGACGACCCCTGCGGCCCCGAGGAGATCGCCAAGGGAGGCGGCATCCACATCCACTACGGGGACGGCGGCGGCCTCGTGTGGAAGGGCCAGACCCTCAACCAGGACACCCCCGGCGTGCCGGGCGTCGCCGAAACGGGTGACGACTTCGGCAACGCCCTCGCCGTCGCGGACATCGACGGCGACGGCAAGGACGACCTGATCGCGGGCGCCCCCGGCGAGGCCATCGGCAGCGCCGCACGCGCGGGCGCCGTCACCGTCCTGAAGGGCGGCGCGAAGGGCATCCTGAACGCGGACGGCTCGGCGGCGGGCGCGGTCGCGTACCAGCAGAACACCCCGGGCGTCCCGGGCGCCGCCGAGGTGGGCGACCTCTTCGGCGCGGCCCTCGCCACCGGTGATCACAACGGTGACGGCGTCCCGGACCTGTCCGCCGCCGCGCCCGGCGAGGACTCCGCCGCGGGCGGCGTCTGGAACCTGCCCGGGGCCACGGTCGGCAGCACCCCGGTCACCGCCGTCACCCCCAAGTCCCTTGGCCTGCCCGCCTCTTCCGACCCGGAGGCATACGGAGCGGTGCTCGGTCACTAGCGTCCCCGGGACCCTGGGGACAACCCCTCAGGGTCCCCCTCCGGGACCCCCTAAGGGTTGTCACAGGTCAGCGGCAAAGCCGGTCTCCTCCCGAGGAGGGACGACCCGAGCCCTCCAGACCAGGTACGTTCGATTCGTGGCTGGATTCAGGATCGGACGCGGCCGGGACAACCGCGCCCCGCGACCGCAACAACAACCGCGGCAGCAGCCGTACGGACAGCAGGCCCCGCAAGGCAGGCAGCAGGCCCCCCAGGGCAGGCCGCAAGCCCCGCAGGGCACGCAACAGCCGTACGGCTACCCACCCGCGCCGTCGAACCCGCAGCAGTACGGCGGGGGTGGCCCGCAGTACGGCGGGGGCGGCGCCCCCGGCGGTGGCCCGCACGGCGGCCGGCCGTACGGCGGCGGTGGCGCAGGGGGCCAGCAGTGGCCCCAGGCGGGCGGCAACCACGGCGAGCCGGAGTACTTCGGCGGACCCGGCGACCACGGCCAGGGCGGCTACGACCCGTACGCGGCCAACAACCCGGGCCACACCCAGGCCTTCTCCATCGGCGAGGACCCCTACACCCAGGGCGACACCTACCGCGCGGGCCAGGCGACCGCCCCGCCCGTCGGCCCCCGCCTGCACTGGAAGGACCTGCTGCGCGGCATCGTGCTGCGCCCGGGCCCCACCTTCCTCCAGATGCGGGACTACGCGATGTGGGCCCCGGCCCTCATCGTCACCTTCCTCTACGGCGCGCTCGCGATCTTCGGCTTCGAGGACGCCCGCCAGGACGCGATCAACGCCACGCTGTCGTCGGCCGTCCCCTACGTGCTCACCACCGGCGTCGCGATCACCCTCAGCGCGTTCATCCTGGGCGTGGTCACGCACACCCTCGCCCGCCAGCTCGGCGGCAACGGCGCGTGGCAGCCGACGGTCGGCCTCTCGATGCTGATCATGTCGCTCACGGACGCGCCGCGCGTGGTCGTCGCGATGTTCCTCGGCGGCGGCCAGCCCTTCGTCCAGCTGCTCGGCTGGGTGACCTGGCTCGCGGCGGGCGCGCTGCTCACGACGATGGTCGCCAAGTCCCACGACCTGCCGTGGCCCAAGGCGCTGGGCGCGTCGACGATCCAGCTCCTGGCGATCCTGTCGATCATCAAGCTGGGCACGTTCTAGCAAGCACGCAGGTGTACGGGGAGGGGCCCCGGGGGGGGCGACGCGCCCGGGCCCCCCGTGTAGGTAGCGCGGTGCACCACACCGCGGAGCCGCCAAAGGCGCGCGCGAAACACCCCCCGCCGCGCCC